>JAGXNU010000260.1 GCA_019894815.1 Promethearchaeota archaeon | reverse complement strand
CTACAGGAGGTATACTTGGAGCTACTTACAAATATTTGGATGTTAATGCTTTGGGAATCATTACTTTGCTTGAGTATTGGTTAGAAACTGGAATGACGGATTCAACATTATTGGATAAAGCAATAGCCACCTATGAAAAAATAGAACAAAATTTAGAATATGGTAATAATGTTTATTATTATAGTATTGGAAGCAATTGGTTCGGTATTGAGGATAACAATGTTGATCTTGAAGCAAATTCACTCTTCATGCTCGCGTGCTTGAAATTATTCGAATTAACGGGAAATCTAACCTTTTACAATACTGCTTTTGAACTTCATAATACATTTGAAAACAGTTTTTATGACTCCTCTGTTAATGCATATGATAACTCCATTTTTTCTCCCGTAGATGATGGAAAAAACCTAAACGCAAATTTAAAATTAATTGATGCCTATAAGAAAGCATTTGAGATATACAGTTGTACAATCTTAGAATCTTCATTTAATGTTTCTTCAGAAGTACCAGATTTCATTTTTAATGAGCACGAATTAAATATTGATACTATTTATCGAGTAGAAAAAGATTTTAATTATTTTAATTACACAACGATGAGTTATGAGACCTCTCAACTCCAGTTTAATATAACATCTGCAGATGCAACTTATATATTTAAATATCCAAATGGAACTTTATTCGAAATATTGAATCAGGCGATTATAAGTAATGTCACGACTTTCAAATATGCTATTAACGATAGTTTGCCAATTGGGCAGAATTATAACTTGTATATTTATGCAAATTCTTCAATCTTTAGGACTGCTCAAATATTAAAGAATTTTAATGTTATTTCGGGTTTAGTAAATCATACGATTTTGGGTTTGCCCGATATATTGTATCAAGGACCAACCTTAAATATAACCCTTCCTGTAAATAATACTCGAAGTGAAAATGTATCTTTAACTATAACAATGGAGGAAGGCGACATTTTTACTGAATCTCAAATATTACTTTTGCCCTCTATGGTATTAACAAATGTTTCTTTTAATCTAACAGCAAAGTTAGGTGCTATCATTGGATCTCATAATATTTCCTTTAAATTTGAATTAGATAATATTTTATATCTAGAAGTCATTAAGGTTGTGAATATTGGTCATTCATTTGATTACATTAATTTAATACATAATAATAAAGTAGTAAAAGGTCAAACCATCCGTGTATCCTTTAATATGATAAATTTTTTACCTAACAGTACTCAATCCATGAATGTGACTTTTAGTAGTCCGTATATCCAGAATATAAAGGAAGAAATAAATTTACTCGAAAATGAAGTAAAACTTGTTTATTATGATTTGTTAGTTTCTGAAGATATAATTAAAGATTCCATAACTATAGATATGGAAATCTCCAAGAGGGATACACTTTATTACACAAAATCAATTGAAGTAGAAATAATACCTATCTATGAAGTATTAAGTGTATTCTTTCCTCAAGTTGTGGCACAAGGTAATACTGCTTCATTTACACTTATTATAAAAAATAATAAAGAAACTTCCGAAACCTTTTCTTTATATGTTAATGGAGAAATTTGGACCACAAACATAAACGGGTTAGCTCCTGGTGAAAACCGCATTATCGCAGAAGTTATTCCGACTCTAATCCCATATGATTTTATAGCGAGAACTTTCACATTTGAATTAAGAGACAGTTTTGGAGAGACAATTGTACAATATTATTTTGAAGTATCAATCGAACTTTCCCCAACAAATTTAATACTCTTTTATGTTTTACCAATTCTTATTCCGATTGGTATCATTTTATTTTATAAAAATAAAGAACTAAAACACAAGCTATTAAGAAGATGATTAAAAATGAAGAATACGAAAAGAAAAATTGATAGGATTTTAATTATCTCATTTGTTATTGTATCAATTATAGGTCTATGTCTCGTTCCTAATGCAAACCAAAAAATCACTTCACAAGATTTTGATGAGAGTGATTTCTTAAATGTTTCTGATAATGGCTCATACCTAAATTATTCGGCTATTACTCGAAATATTACCAGCGCCTATCGAGCGTTCGATCCTGTAAGATTTTCAGTAAATACTTCAGGATTCTCTGGAGCTAATTCAACATTTATGAGAATAGAATTTAATGATTTTACTCCAAGGGAATATGAAATGGAGAGAGAAGCGGGAACAGATAATTTTACTTATGTCTATATTCCTGAATATGATACACCTTTAGGGTTTCATAATATTAGTTTTGGAATCTTTGATGTCACAAAAGTACAGTTAAATGATCAAACTACTAAAACCAATATTACTGTAATGTCGAATTACTTAGGATTTCTAAACAGTACCGAATATGAGAGAAATCAAAAAGTATATGGTGAAGTAATTGTAAATAATTTTGGGTCTTATAACTTGGAATGGAACGTTGCTGTTGTAGATAACGTTAATGAATCCATTCAATCCACTTTGTATGATCTTGGCATGGATATCGATCATTTCACATTTATTATTACTGATCGTTTTGAAATGTCTGATATTAAC
>JAGXNU010000025.1 GCA_019894815.1 Promethearchaeota archaeon | reverse complement strand
ACGTAAACTCAGGATATGGTGCTAAACGAAGATTAGCTCATCTTGGAGTTTTTCCGGGTTCAAAAATTATAAAAAAAAAGTCTGCACCCTGGAATGGACCAATTGAAATCATAATAAAAGGGACCTCCTTAGTTATAGGACGCGGTTTAGCGGCTAAAATTATAGTGTCGTGTAAAGGAGAATCTTGTAGTAATTAATTTAAGCTATTTTTAATCAAGCAATTTTAATTTTCAAATTCTTAATTTCATTAGAAATTAGCGTGATATAATGAGTTCTCATACACCTAAACAGAAAAATTTCAATGAAGAAAAAAGGACAATTAATATAGCGTTGGCTGGGAACCCAAATGTAGGAAAATCTGTTATATTCAATCAATTGACTGGACTATCTCAAACTATAGGAAATTGGCCCGGAAAAACAGTAGAAAGGATGGAAGGATACCTAGAATTCTTAGGATATCATTTCAATATTGTAGATTTGCCTGGAATATATTCTCTTTCCACATATACATTGGAAGAAATCGTCAGCAGGGAATATATTGTATCTGAAGATGTAGACATAATTATCAATGTTATCGACGTTACTAACTTAGATAGAAATTTATTCCTTACTTTTCAACTAATTGAACTAGGAGTTCCATTAATTTTAGCTTTTAATCAAATGGATATTCTACGAAAGCGCAACAGAGATTTAGATTTTCAAAAAATAGAGAAATTAATTCATTTACCTGCTCTTCCTGTTGTTGCTGTTCATGGTACTGGAGTTCATGAATTGCTTGAAAAAGCAATAGAAATGCTTGTGGCTAAAGATTCAAAGTCGAAATCTAAAACGGATCCTAATATAAAGTCTCTTACTTCATTTGGAAAAGAAATAGAAGAAAAGATCGATATATTGGTGAAAGATTTAGAGAAAAATTACGATCCTCGGGAGAAATCTCCCTATCCTAAAAGATTCCTCGCTATTAAATTACTAGAAAATGATGAAGAAATATATGATCTTGTAAATAACAACCAAGAAACTAATTTTTTAAGCAATGTGGAAGTTCAACGGAATGCTTTAGAAGATTTACATGGAGAAGATATCACTACCATAATTTCTTCGGAGATTTATACTAATATCCAAAGCTTAACAGATAAGATTATAATCAATAAGCCAATTAAAAAGAAAAAAGTTAAAAATTATGCTGATATCTTCGACCATTTAACTACACATTCCATTTGGGGCTATGTCATTCTTATCATGGTGTTGCTTGGAATTTATCTTTTTACTTTTAGTGTAGGGGACTTCTTAGGGGGCCTTATTGACGAACTTTTTACTGCATGGTCAGAGCAGATTTACTTAAATTATAATGAAGACAACATTCTAGTTAATATATTCTGGGATGGTGGTTTTGGAGGGTTAATTGGAGCAATAGGTGGTGTTTTGGTTTACGTAATCCCATTTTTTATAACAATTGAGATTTTACAGGACTCAGGATATCTTCCAAGAGCAGCATTTTTAATGGACAGAGCAATGCATGCTATGGGTGTTCATGGAAAAACTGTAATTACAATGGTTCTGGGATTTGGATGTAATGTCCCCGCGTGTGCAGGCTGTAGAATTATGGAAACCGAACGTGAAAAGAAAATATCCATTGCATTAACGTCCCTTGTCCCCTGTGCTGCTGTAATGACCGTTGTATTGGGTTTAGTTGGAAGACACGTTGGATTAGAATGGGTATTAATTCTCTTCTTGATTAATTTTCTTGTAATTTTTCTAGTTGGGCGAATTTTAAATAAAACAATGCCAGGAACATGTACAGAATTGATAATGGAAATGCACGCTTATAGAACTCCCAATTATAAGGTAATTTTTAAACAAACATGGATAAGAACTAAAGAATTTGTATATAAAGCACTCCCAATCATTATAATACTTGGAATAGTTTTAGAAATATTGTTTATTCTAAATTTATTAGAACCCGTAAATTTTATTTTATCTCCAATTACAGTAATTTGGTTAGGTTTACCTGCATTAACTGGAGTTTTTTTAATTTATGGAATATTGAGAAAAGAGCTGACATTAGTTTTATTGGCGATTCTTGCTGAAAATCTCGGACTTACTATTGCACAATTACTTTCACCAATCCAAATGATAACTTTTAGTCTGGTATCAATGCTTTATGTACCTTGTTTTGCGACAATCATAATTATAGCAAAACAAACAAACTGGAAATATGCTCTACAAATATCAATATTAGAAATTAGTATTGCTTTACTAATAGGAGGAATAGTGAATTTTAGTTTCTTCTTGTTTGTTATTTTTTAAATGAAAAATGTTAAATTAACAAAAAAAATAAAAGAGGTTATAGAATAAATTCTATCCTCTGATAATATCGTTTAATTTAGGGAATATTCGGGGGTAATGTACGGCCATACAATGGATTCCGTCAATTAATTTTTTACGTTTAAGTTCACCAATGAAAGGCTTGAAAAGGTCATAATTATATTGGTCGTACAACTCCTTTTGTTGTTTTTTGTCAGTGACATCCTTCTTTACACTCTTCCACTTAGCCAAGATCTCCTTGGGGACGCTGACACCCGGGACAAATGTATCGAAACCTTTAGCAATTCCATACGACTTCATCGGAAAGATTCCGAGCAGGATAGGTACTTTATACTTCCTGATTCCTGTTAAAAATTCTATCGTGCGATCAAGATCGTAAACTACTTGGGTTTGTATAAATTCGCAACCCGCTTCTGCTTTTCTACCAATTTTCAAGATTTCTGGCTCCATTGGATTAGAGTTAGGGTTTGCTGCGCCACCCACATGTAATTTTGGAGGATCTTCAATCTCATGACCATTGATAGAACCTTTATCAACCATTTCGCGCACAAGTTTAATTAAAGTTGCTGAATCAAGATCGAAAACTGGTTTAGATTCGGGCAAATCTCCCATTGCCGTGTGATCTCCAGTGAGAGAGAGTATATTATGAATCCCAAGAGCTTGCGCGCCCATGATCATGCCGGCAATACCTAGTTTATTAACGTCTCTCACGGTCATCTGCCAGACGCATTCCAAACCGGTAGCTTTTTGAATTAAATGGGTAGCTGCCATAGAATTTATTGTCACTATCCCCAAAGGACTATCTGTTACATTTGCGGCAATAACATACGGAGCCATCTGCTTCGCTTCTTCGATGGTATGGGAAAGATCACACGTTTTTTCTGGTTCAAGTTCCCCTGTCAATATAAATTCGCCCTTTGCAAGGGCTTCCCCTAATTTTGAATATGATTTTGCTTCTGTCATTTTTTTTCTACCTCCATACAACTTCTCTTTGATGACCACTTTCGCTCCAATTGCGAGGTTCTCTTAGCTTTGAGAATAGATCTAATCGTCCAAGTTGTTTCAAGCGTTTATATATCAAAACCCATCCGCAATCTTTCTCATAATTACCTACTTCACACATGCCCTCAACCATTCCTCCACATGGACCATTCATTAGAGCTTTGGCACATGTCGTAATGGGACATATTCCTCCAGTTTCATTCAAAAGGCAATCACCGCAGCCTTGACAGCGCATGTAAAAACGTCCAATTCGTTCTGTCATACCCATAAATTCAGTATTAGTCCCAACAAATACAGGTATCAGAGGAAATTTGTTTGAAAGAACTTCGGTAATACTTGCAACCCCAAGTCCACAACTTAGAGTAAGTATAGCATCAGTATGTTGAAGTTCTTCTTCAATATTGCGAGCGTCTTTTTTCATAACTCGATTATCACAAACTTCCTCAGGAACGATTACGGTGGTGATATTGAAGCCCTCCGACTCCAGTTTCTCCGCCATTTCCTTAGCACCTTCAGTTCCACCCGTTTGACACATAGCAGCACAGCTAGCACAGGAAACGATTGCGATATTCTTAACATCTTTTAAAGTGGTAAGAATTTCTTCAAATGGTTTTTTAGTAGTAATTATTGTAATTTGATATCTACCTTTTTTTTTTTTAAAATACTTGTGATTAATAAATTAATGAAATTATTAAAATTTAATTTTTTTAGATCAAAGGTAACCATTTATTATGACTAAATTTGTTGTCATATTGATAATTAGTATAATTTTAATGACGATTTTCTAAATAATCATCAAAAATATCAACATGATGATCAGATTTAAAAATTAAGATGAATGAATTTAAAAAAATTCCCAAACTCCAAGATTTTATTTTATTTATCTTTTGTTTAACCGACTTTCCTTAACGTCAAAAAAAAGCTATCTCTAATGTTTTTAAATTAACGATTAATATCAAAGATTATATTAAAATATCATAGAGTTTGCATGCAAGATGGTGGATATTAGTAAGATTAAAAACATTACAGTTATAGGAGCTGGAGTCATGGGGTATGGAATTGCCCAAGTTGCTTTAATGGCGGGATTTAAAG
This sequence comes from Promethearchaeota archaeon, assembly GCA_019894815.1. GTDB lineage: Archaea > Asgardarchaeota > Lokiarchaeia > Sigyniarchaeales > SOKP01 > SOKP01. The sequence goes on along the minus strand of JAGXNU010000025.1, from coordinate 11,387 downwards.
TAACATTAGTTGATATTAAAGAAAATATCCTTAATAATGGTTTAGCTAAAATTGAAGGGGGTTTAAAAAAAGCCCAGATAAAAGGTAAGCTAGAGGAAGGGGCATCCATTTCTAATATCATGTCAAGATGCAGAAAATCAATAGATTTATCATCTGCAGTTAAAGAGAGTGATTTTGTATTTGAAGCTGTCGTTGAAAAATTAGACATTAAAAAACAAATATGTAATTTAGTTATGAAGAATTCACCCGCTCACTGCATTTTTGCTTCAAATACTTCGACATTTAGAATAACAGACATCGCTGCAGATTCAAATAGACCCGAAAATGTTATTGGAATGCATTTTTTCCTCCCTGTTGTCCTTCAATGCTGTGTTGAAGTAATGAAGGGTGAAAAAACATCTGATAGAGTCTTAGACATTGGTGTTGAAATTGGAAAACGACTCCCTTGTCTCAAAGGAAAACGACTCTCGGTTCGAATGGAGAAAGAGAGCCCTGGATTTATTGCAAATAGATTACTCATGCCTCCAATTATTTATCTTAGTTGGATTTTCGATCAAGCTTTCGATAAAGGTATTCCCTGGGAACAAATCGATGCCGATGCCGAAGCAAGAAAGCTAATTCCAATGGGACCCTGTGAATTAACTGACTATCTTGGCGTAGATACTTCTTATAATGTCTTGAAAAGTTATGAAAAGATATTTTCTCCTGATTTTGCCCCCGGTAAAGTTCTTACAAAACTTGTAAGTGAAGGAAATTTAGGAAGAAAAACAGGACAAGGTTTTTATGATTGGACCGCGGGAAAACCAGAGATTCGCCTAGATAAAAAAGCAGGAATTTTAAATCCAGAAATGTCAATGGCTATCATGTTAAATGAAGGATGTAAGTTGTTAGAAGAGAATATAGTTTCTGGTTATAAAATTATTGATGATGTGATGTTGACTGGAACTAGTATGCCTGGACCTTTCGGTCCTGGAAAAAGAAATTACATAAAATGGTCTAAAATGTTGGATGAATTCGTGGAAATAAGCGAAAAAACATATCTTAGACCTTGTGCATTGATGAGATCTGGCGGTTTTATTAATATGAGAAAATAGATCAAGGTTAATTTTTTAAATAGTGGCAATAATCTCAATTAGTTTCATTGTTGTATGATCTTTAAAAAATTAGTAAAAACTTTAAAAATAATTAAAGTAAAATTGAACTTATGGAGACTTATGATTTAGTTGTTATTGGATCTGGAGCCGGTCTAAACGTTCTTAATTATGGACTTCAAATGGGATTAAAATGCGCTTTAATTGAAGATACCAAACTTGGAGCTACTTGTTTAACTCGTGGTTGTATTCCTTCAAAGGTTTTGGTTCATCATGAACATCATCATGAGGAGTAATTTTTTTTTCTTTATTTTATGATAACTTCAAATATTTAGCTTCTTTCAACAATCTAGAAAATAATGGATATAAATAAAAATCAATTAGGTCAAATTTTTACTCCGGATTACATGGCGGAGTTTATGGTTAAAAATGTTAAGAGTCTTTATCTTGTTAAACAAGACATAAAAATCCTTGAGGAAGTTAAAATTCTCGAGCCTAGTGCTGGTAAAGGTGTCTTTCTTAAACATTTGATAAGTGAAGGGTTTATAAATATAACCGCTTATGAAATAGATCAAAAATTAGAAACATCCCTTTTAGAGGACTATCCAGATGTTAAATTTAAATTTGATAATTTCTTAGGATCAAATCCAAATGAAAAGTTCGATATTATTATGGGAAATCCTCCTTATTTAGGACAAAATTATAATGCCAAAATTTTTCAAGAGCTTGTAGAGAATTATTCTATTTGCAAAAAATATTTCGTTGGAAATATGGATTTATTTTATTTTTTCATTCATTTGGGAATAGATAAATTAAAACCGGGAGGGTTATTATCTTTTATCACTACTAATTACTGGCTAACTAAATCTAAGAAGACAGGGATAAAATATCTTAAACCTCATATTACAAACGATTGCTACATGATACAATATATAGATTTATCTAAAATTAAAATTTTCAAAGATGCTAAAGGTCAACATAATTGTATATTTGTGCTTCAAAAAAAGAATTCAAATGAAAAAGAAAAAATTATTGATAAATACATCCAAGTCATTCAGATAAATAAAAATAAAGATCCTAACCTGTTAGACCATCAATATAATAAACTCATGTTTTCAAAAATCCTTGATAGATCTAACCATAACTCCATTAAAAAATACCCTTCTGCTTTAACAAATAATGATCTAACTCAATATGATAATTGGAGTTTGCTTTATCCAAGAGAAGTTAAAGAAATTATTACTCAGATAGAACGTTTCTGTATAGAAAACGAAAAAATTGCATTATTAGGGGATTATTTCAGTATACGGAATGGAATGATATTAATAAAAGATGAGATTTTTATTCTAAAAGAATCCGAGCAGATCTTGATTGAGGAAGATGATATCTTAATAAATATAAATAATGAATTTACCAAACTTAACCCACTTGAGAAAAAAAGATTAAAGAAAATCTATAAAAGTCGAGCTATTATAGCTTACGGATATATTCCTCAAGAACTTGAAGGTTATGTAATATATTTTAATAAATTTGAATTTAGCAAACTTGAAAATGGAGATAGAGCGAGTCAAATATATAAAATTTATCCTAATTTAAACAAATATTTGAAACAATATGAGCAAGATCTTGCAGGTATATTAAAAAACGCAAAAGAGAATTCAAGAGATATCTATTATCCTCGTCGGGGAAGCCATATAAGACAAGAAAATGGAAATGGTTTAATCAATTTAGAACCATTATATGATAAAAGCCCAAAGATCTTCTTTAAATTTATTTCTCACGATAATGTTTTTGGATATGCTATAGATCAATACTACGCGACATCAGATACATATTTCCTATGGCCCAAAAAACCTATAGAATTCACTTCCTTATTTTTACTTGCTTATTTAAATTCTAACATTGTGAGATTCGTCTTTAAAGCAAGAGGTTTAGCAATGAAAAGGAGTAAAACAAAAATTGAAAAAGGAATCCCACTACCAATCCTTAATGGATTCAAATCTAAGGAAAAGAATTCAGTCATTGAATTAATTCAACTATTGACCAAACTGCTTGTAAACTCAGCAAATCCAATTAGCGATTATGATGTCCATGACTTTAATGATGAATTAGAATCAACCACATTTTATTTAAATAATCCTGAAAAGAAATCATTTAAAGAAATGATTATCAAAGCAATAAATGATAAGAGAGAAGAAGATATCCAAGCAATCGTTGATAACCTATTTTACCAACTCTTTGATTTAGATGGAAAAAGAATAGATTATTTAATGAGTGAATACTACCATGATTAATTAGAAATACCAAAATTTCATAACCTTATAGTTAAATGATAGAGTTTCCAAAATTCGATGATGTTGGGAGTTTTCCTCTACCCGATTATATCGATATTGACAAGTTCAAGCAATTTTATTGGGCCGGATATAAGGGAATTGTAAATAATGCCGATATATTTGAGAACAGGGGAATTTATAATTATTTCATCCATCCATTTCTACAATCCTTTCAGTTAAAATTAAACGCAGGAGTTGAGATCATAAATTATCCCCAACATATGGACATGTATACTCAATTTCTGAAACCTATTGAAGATTATGAAACAGAACCTTCTCTAATCGACCCCCAAAAAGCAATTATTCCAGAACTATTTATCTTAGAATCTTTTGCAAAAGACTATTATGAAAGGACTGGAAATTCTCTTAAAATTAAAGTATGTATCACTGGACCTATAGAATTATACATTAAAAAGCATGGATTTACATTATATCCTGATATCGTGATGAATATTGCAAAATCTCTCAATACAATTCTTAAAAAATCAATGAATAATACCAAATATCTACAAAATTCCATAATTTCCATAGATGAACCATCGTTTGGTTATGTCGATATGTATAATATTGAAGAAAATGCCTTGATTAAGGCTTTTAATAAAACAGTGGAGGGAATCGATGCGACAGTTCAAATTCACCTCCATACATTAAAAAAATATGACATTCCAATCCAAGCAAAAAATATTGACGTGTTAACTTGTGAATATGCTTCTGATCATTCAAATATTATCCCAAAAAAGGATTTAGAGCAGCATGACAAATTCATACGAGTTGGTATCACAAGAACTAATATAAATAGTATAATGGCTGAAAAATTAGATGCGGGGACCCCATATGATGAACTTAAAACATATGAAGGTACCATGAGTTTAATTGATTCAGAAGAATTTATCAAGAAGAATCTCCTTTTCGCCTTAAAACATTATGAGGATCGCGTAAAATTTATTGGACCAGATTGTGGGCTAAAAGGATGGAATCCTCCCCAGGTCGCGCATGAATTATTACGAAGAACTTATCAAGTAATTAAAGAGGTTAGAAATACTATCTAAATATTTTTAGTTTTATAATGTTAGTTAAAATATTTTTTGATGATGGAGGGGTTTTAAACGATAATAAAATCCGTGGAAAGCAATGGAGAATATTAGCTGGGGAATATTACTATTCAAGATTAGGTGGAGATCCAGAAATTTGGGGAGATGCAAATCAAAAACTTATCACATCTTATTTTAATACTTTCTTGAGAGATGGAAGAGAGAAATTTAAAGATTACCAAACTTTTTATAATGACTTTAAGAAACACATGGTACTCGGGATGTTTAAAGAAGCTGGGAAGACTCCCCCACAAAATATAACCCCTATTGAAGTTTTTAATTCAGCTAACCAATATGTAATACCAAAAATCCGATCCGCCATACCAGGAGTAATTGATAGTATTAAAAAACTTAGTTCAAGTGGTTTCACCCTTTATACTGCATCTGGGGCTGTATCAGTTGAAATGAAGATGTATCTAGAAGGAATGGGTGTTATTCAATATTTTAAAGAGTTTTATGGACCAGATTTGGTCAACACTTGGAAATTTGATAAAGATTATTATAGAGCTATTTTTAAAGATCTAAATTTAAATCCACGAAATGCGATAATAATAGAGGATAATCCTAAATATCTTGAAGCCGCATTTCAAACTGGGGCATATGTTATCCAATCGTGCATAACTGGAGAATTCAAACCTCAGTATCCATTTTTTGTAAAAAATATGAAAGTACTCCCAAAAATAATCGGGGATTTACTAGATTTTCATAATCTATAGAGTTCAGGACGTCTATCTTCAAATATGTTGTTATATTGATTTAGATTTTTATCTCTGGCTTTTTCAATATCAATTTCTACGACATCTGTACCAATATCATTATTTTGAGATGAGGAAATTATTTCTCCATTATAAGATGTGATTTGACTCGCTCCTGTGAAAAAAAAATCATCTTCTCCCCTTTGTTCTCTTCCTATTCTATTGGATGTTATTGCATAAACTCTATTGACTAAACAGCGAGTTTCCATGGCTTTTTGACAATATGGGAGGACTAAATTACTAGGATGAGCGATAATTTCTGCCCCTTGTAATGCTAATGTACGTATAGTTTCAGGAAAAAACCAATCAAAACAAATCATTACCCCGATATTTACTCCATTCACTTTAAATACTTCTGGAGTTTTATCTCCTGGTGAAAACCATTCCTTTTCTTTATAGTATAGATGAATTTTTCTATAAATCCCTAAAATTTTATTTTTATAAACACTCATCGCAGAATTATAAATTTTATCGCCATCCCTTTCAGCAAATCCCCCAATTAATACTGCTCCTGTTTTTTGGGATTGCTCTTTTAAAAATTGAAATGTTGGACCATCAACCTCTTCCGATAAAGATTGTAATTCTGTCGTAGATATAAAAGCATATCCTGTTGCAAATAACTCAGGAAGTACAAGTAAATCTGCTTTTACACCATGTAATAATCCTTTAACATGTTCAAAATTTGTGTCCTTCGCGCCAAACAAGGGATGAGTTTGCACATAACCGATTTTCATTATTATAACACCTATTAACTTATAAAAAGAAACAATTACAAAAATCTAATAGTATGTTTAAAATTACTGATTAATATTTAAAAAAATTATTATATAATTATATTTTAAAATAACATCAGTTTGATTTATACTTATCAAATTTAAATACAAGAAAATTTAGCTTGGATTCTAAATCATAAGTATTGAGTAAGAATTTAGTAAACCAAACAATATTATTCGAGTTTCTTTGTCTTATTGATTAAAATCGATACATTTTTATAGGTGAATATATATTGATCAAGTAGAGGTTGACAAAAAAAGAATTACAAATTAGTGATTATAATGAATGATGATTATGATGATTATAAGGACTTTTATGAGGATATTATAGAAAAATTCAAGAAATATTTTAAAATAGATCCTGATTTATCTGATGTTGATTTCTTGTTTATACCCGAACCTGTCAAAAATTTTGATATTGACTCCCAAGACCCGAATATAAAAGGATTCAAGGTCTCCTATCATTTTGAATCTGGAATGGATAAACCTGAAATTCGATTTGAAGGTGATATTGACCAGAAAAAGATGCATGAGTATTTGAAAGGGATAAAAATGCAACAAAATCCCCGATTTAAATTCATGAAAAAAGATCAAAATCAAGGCAAAGAAATAGATGCAAGCATGTTTTCCTTAGCACCTTGTAATGAAGAGGAGGAAAATTGCTCTCTTGAGCCTTATTCAGAAATTCTTTATCTTGAGGATGGCGTGGAAATTATTCTTGAAGTTCCAGGAGTTGAAAAAGGACATTTAATTTTAAGTTTAAGCAATGATGGAAGAAAATTAAAGATAAATGCCAAAAATCAGATTCGTAATTTTGAAAAAGAAATCAAATTGCCCTTTAGATCTTCTTTAGATGATCATATAATGAATATTAACAATGGAATAGCCTCAATCATCATTAAAAAGAAGATCCAGTAATGCTTTTACCATCAATAATCGATTTTTTATAAATTTAAAAGAATATTATGATTATATTAAGGAGTGAGAAAAGAATTGAGTGGAATAATAGAAGGTTATAGAGGAAAAAAGAACCAGTTAAAAGTTAAGGACGCATTTAAAGAAGATGTGGGCCGAGGTCTAGTGAGATTAGATCCTGACGTTGTGCAAACATTAAATCTTAAAACTGGAGACGTCATAGAAATATCACATCCCTTATCAGAAAAAAAAACTGCAGCATTAATATATCCAGGTAAAAATGAGGATAAAGGAACCGGGACTATTCGAATAGGACCTTCTTTGAGACGCAATTTGAGTGCTTCCTTAGATGATATAGTTGAAATACGTAAAATAGATGCTGCTTTAGCTGATAAGATCACGTTTGCTGGATTAAAGGAAGCGATTTTTACGAGAAAATCTCAACAATTAGCCAGAACCTTGGAAAATCGGGTTGTGACTAAAGGGGATATTCTGAGTTTCTATGCAAGCGCAAATAAGAGAGTAGATCTAGTAGTTATTGATTATACTCCTAAAACCGAGGCTGTAAGAATCCATTTAGATACTGAAATTATAATTAGTGAAAAAAGTCATAGAGAAATCATTGAATCAGAAAAATCTCGTGTATCGTACGAGGATATTGGGGGTTTAGAGGAAGAAATTCAAAAAATTAGGGAAATGATTGAACTTCCCATTCGACATCCTGAAATATTTAAAAGAATAGGAATAGATCCCCCTAAGGGAGTATTATTACATGGACCCCCTGGGACTGGTAAAACCTTATTAGCACGTGCTGTAGCATATGAGACTGAAGCACACTTCATTACAATTAGCGGACCAGAGATAATGAGCAAATTTTATGGTCAAAGTGAGCAAAATTTAAGGAAAATTTTTGAGGAGGCAGGCGAAGAAGCACCTTCAATAATATTTATTGATGAATTGGATTCAATTGCACCAAAAAGAGGAGAAGTTACAGGTGAAGTGGAAAGACGAGTTGTAGCTCAGTTGTTATCATTAATGGATGGATTAGAAGGAAGAGGAGAGGTAATTGTTATTGGAGCAACCAATAGAGTTAATGATATAGATCCTGCCTTGCGTCGACCTGGTCGTTTTGATCGTGAAATTGAAATTGGTGTCCCTAATACTGATGGTCGATATGAAATACTACAAATTCATACCCGTGGTATGCCAATTCATGAAGATGTAGATTTACGTACAATTGCTGAAAAAACTCATGGATTCGTCGGTGCTGATGTAGAAGCCTTAGCGAAAGAAGCAGCAATGCTAGCGATAAGAAAAATTCTGCCAAAAATCGATTTAGATAAACCCATACCAAACGAGATTTTATCTGAAATCCAAATTAACATGGACAATTTTCTAAACTCACTGAATAGTATCGAACCTTCAGCATTGAGAGAAGTGCTCATCCAGCAACCAACAGAAACTTGGGATGATGTGGGAGGTCTTGAAGATGCAAAATTACAATTACGTGAAGTTATTGAATGGCCATTGAAATATCCTGAATTATATTCACATTTAAGCTCTAAACCACCAAATGGGATCTTATTATATGGTCCTCCTGGTACAGGCAAAACTTTACTGGCAAAAGCGTTAGCTCACGAGACTGAGATCAACTTCATATCAGTTAAAGGCCCTGAATTTCTTTCTAAATGGGTTGGTGAAAGCGAAAAAGCTGTACGAGAAACATTCAGAAAAGCACGCTCCGCGGCACCCTGCATTATATTTTTTGATGAAATTGATGCAATTGCTGGACTGAGAGGAAGGTTTGCAGGTTCAGAAGCAACTGAACTAGTCGTTTCACAATTACTTACTGAGATGGATGGTTTAGAAGGATTAAAAGATGTCATTTTACTCGCCGCTACAAATAGACCCGATATGTTAGATCCTGCTTTACTGAGATCAGGACGATTTGGAAGGCATGTTGAGATCACCATGCCAGATCTACTCACGCGAAAAGAAATCTTTAAGATTCATTTGAAAAATAAGCCTTTGGGCAAAAATATAGACTTAGATCAATTATCAGAAAGTTTAGATGGTTATACTGGGGCTGATATTCAAGCAATTTGTGAAGAAGCAACATTATTAACAATTCGAAAAGCCATAATTCAAGTTGATGTCAAAAAGAAAGAAATTTTTGAATTTAATGAACAAATTGAACTCTTAGAAAACAAAAAAATCGAAATGGCTAAATCGAGTGAAGAAGCAGAAACAATAGCTATTCAAATTGAAGAACTAGAACAAAAAATTGCTAAACTAAATGAAGAAATGCTCAAGAACGTAAAAATCTCTAAAATAGAATTCACAAAAGCAATTGAAAAAATACTAAAAGGTGCAGATATAGCCCAGAAGGCTGAAAAAGGCTTAGAAGAAATGTATAGATAAAATTGGGAGGTACAAAATAATATGGAAATAGAGGATGACATGCCTGAGCAACAGTTAATTGGATTGGATTCATTATTGGAAATATTAGGTAATCCAACACGAAGGAGTATATTATCAAAATTAGCAAAAGTTCCCCATACTGGCCCAGAAATAGCCGATGATCTGGGAATTTCGAGACAAGCGATTCATAGCCAGCTCAAGTTACTTACTGATTCAGGTCTTATTGAAGGACCCCCTGAAGGTTCAAGAGGTGGTACTTTTCGCATAAGAAGCAATATTTCTGTTAGAATTGAAATCACGCCTCAATACTATAACATTAAATTCACCACTAATCCTGCTTTTAATGATTCAAATGCAACTGAATTTCAAGATATGAATTGTTCAATAAATTACTCTAAAATTAAAACTGTGGATGATAAAATCAAATTTTTGGGGGATCAAATCCTTAAAGTTGAACAAGATATTTCTCACTTGGATCAAGAAAGAAAAGAATTCTTAATTCGAAAACAATGTATCCTCCAAGAGATTAGGAAATTGATGCAAGGTCAATATAAAACAAACCTTGAAAAAAGATTGAAGGTTCGATATAATTCAATTAAGGATAAGAGTTTAAATGATTTATTCAATCTCTCAGAGGAAATAGTTTTTACCATGTTTTATAACCCTCAGCGTTACAAAAATCGGGTTGACATAAACAAACTTTTGGATGACTTGTTTTTCTCGGATATGGATTCTTATCAACGGGATCAACGATTTGGTTCGATTAGGTCTTTACTGACAGATATGTCGAGTCTGATGGGTTTTCTACGAGAAGATGATGAAGATTGGTTTTTTGATTTCTAATCATGGAAAGTAATATTAGAAAGAGAAGTAATATGAAATTACACGATTTAAAGAAAGAAATGCCCAAAATCTTTGAACATGTTAAAAGTGATGTAAAAAAAGTTTTTGGCAGGCATAGAGTCGGATTGAGTTTAGGTTTGGCAGAAATGGGAATGGGACAGGGGTTTTTTATCGGTGGCATGCATTTTGCTCCAGGTACTGATATAATCATGAATATATCTCCATTAATAATTATTTTAGAAACCCAACCTTATGAAGTCGTGTGGGCTTATACTTATCACATCCTTCTCCATGAATACATCCACTCGTTAGGAATCATTGATGAGCGTCAATGTAGGATTCTAACTCTTAAACTTACCAAAGAGATTTTTAGTGAATCAGATCATCCTGCAATCACTTTGGCTGAAAGTGGTATAGGAGCTTTTATACCAAATTTAAAGTTGAGGTATATCCCTCCAAATCAAAAACCAGATGGAATTGCCATAGAATATCTCTCGGAGTTTGAGAAGGAAAGTTATGATTATTATTCTTGATCTATGAATTATTCTTTTTTTTTTTTAGACATTAACATTAATTACACAAGATAATTTAATATCTAGTGGAAAGATAACTAAACACGTGGTTGATAAACATATCTAAAACTTCACGGCATGATATTAATAAGGATGATTCGAATCAAGAAATAGAAAAAAGTTTTGATGCTATTGAGGATCAATTAATTCTAAAATGGAACTATAAAGACATAAATAAAAAACTTGTTTATGATATAAAGAAATGTATCGGATGCAGTTTATGCAAAATTGTTTGTCCCGTTGATGCAATTGAGTTAGGACCTATTCCTGAAATTGCTCAGAACATATTAAACGACTCTAATCCTAAACTTTTAATCGATCACGAAAAATGTTGTTATTGCATGCTCTGTGCCATAGTATGCCCCAACGATGCCTTCCATGAAAACATTGAACCCGAAGGAGAAATAGATCTGAATCAATTTCCGTCAATTAGTAACTTTTATAAAATTGACGAGAAAGATTGTATTGAAGATACTGAAAATGAAACTTGTAAACTTTGCTTGAGTGTTAGGAATAGAAATCATATAAAAGATTATTTTCTGATAGAAAAGAATTGTCCAACTAATTGTTTTCATATTGATAGTCCAATCGAA
>JAGXNU010000259.1 GCA_019894815.1 Promethearchaeota archaeon | reverse complement strand
GAATGAATGTTATTGACTTTGGGCTTAAACCCTCTTATCTCCTTTTATATGAGGCTCTCTTCGCTCCAATACTATCAGTTTGCCCTGGGTATTTCCCCTTCCCTACTCGGTTTTCATAAAGCTTTCTATAACGCATTCTTGGAGATTTTTTTTTCCGACCATTTACACCCGATCTAGCTATTCTGGGTGTTTGTTGCCTTACTTTACCCGCTTTTGTTAAACTACCATGACTTCCCGGCATTTTTATTCACGAATATTGATAATTATTACTTAATTATTTAAGGTAAATCATTGTAATAACTTAAATTTTACTCATTTTATATCAAAAATCGGTCTCCGTTTCTTTTAAAGTCATAAGCCTTTTTTACCTAAATAAGGATCATAATAAAATATAATGAGTTTGAACCATGTCAGAAAATAAGAATGCTGAAGAGAAACCTGAGATTGTGAAAAATGGGAAAATCCATTTTGGTAAAGATAAAGTAGTTTGTTTTGCGTGCGGTGAAAAAATTGATCCCGGCACCTTAATCTGTCCCTATTGTCATGTAGAACTTGATTAATCTGTGATATTAAAAGATATCTGTGATATGAAAAGATGCTTATCTTTTATAATAAAAATAAAAATACCCGATCACTATCATAATAATAATGAGCATTACAAATAATCGCAACCGAACAGGGATAATAATCATATCTTTGAGTATAATCTTCGTGATATTTGTACTTGTGTTGCTTTTCTTGCTAGATTTTGTTAGTTCCGATATGATGTTTAACATCTTGATAGGTATCTTCATATTTCTAATCATTTTACCTATACTTTGGATAATTATTAGCCGTATTTCAGGACCTTCACAGAAAAGATGTCAACGTTGTAATTACCCCGTTGGTGATTATGCTGAATATTGTAAAAATTGTGGTTTGGAGCTTTTAACTCGGTGTCCTAACTGTGATAGACTCCAACGAACGGAAAACTTCGCTTGCAAGAATTGTAGAACACCTCTTACTGCTCCACCAAGAGAAGAAGTTAGACAAGATTATGTCATTATCCAAGAGGGAACAAAACTTCCTGATAAGTCAAATTTCTGTCCTACATGTGGTTCAAATCTAAAAGAAACAGAAAATTTGCGATTCTGTGAATTTTGTGGCTCAAAACTTACTTGAATTTCTATTCCTTTTGACTCTCTTTCTCTGCATGATGACGATTACACACCAAATTCCAAAATTCGCAACTGAAGTTATTACCCATCTGAGAAAGTAATCTACTAAGGGGGAATTGAAATAAGCTAACCTTAAGAAATAAACAGAAAATAACCAGATAGTAACAAATATAAAATTTGGTATCACATGCTTGGGAATGAGAGAATCCCCTTTTTTTGCGATAATATATAGTGCTGTTGCTAAAGTTATTAGGTGAATATAATCATAGTATAATCCATAAAAGAAGAATTCTATGAAAACTATTGAAGATAAACCGGGAATTGAATAAACCAAAAAATTGTTTATATATTTATTATCACGTCTAAGATGCCACGATATGGAAAAAGAGAAGTACCACTGACTTACACTAAAAATTATAACGTTTGTTCCTTCATCTCCATGATGAATCAAATTTCCCCATTCAAACGCATCAAGTGGCTGCCATGCAAGGGGAATGATGAATTGGAATATTAAGGAAATTATTAATGCAACAATGCTCTGTATTATTGTTATTGACCTTAGACTTAGTTCCGATAGTTTTTTCATTTTTATTACTAGTTTTACAAATTATATTTATTTTACTTTTGAATAGAATCGTTTTATCGATGAAGTGAAACTAGTCTAATCTTAAAATATAAATTTCATGAAATATTTTATTATCTAATTACCACATGGGGACCTAGCGTAGCCCGGTATATAGAGTGAACGTTAAACCTAATAGCCGAACGCAACAGGCTCCAGATCCTATAAGCAACTTATTGCGCGCGGATACCTGTAGGTCGGGGGTTCAAATCCCTCGGTTCCCATTTTTTATTTATTTCCTAAATTTAATCCATAAATCGTTTGCTTAATTAAATTTTAACTGATATTTCTTAAAATTAATATAGGATTCTAAATCTAATATTTGAAGTTATTTCTTCTTCTTTTTGTTAGCTCTTAGATTAAAAACATTTTTATATCAAGTTTACATTTAAACTATGACAAATCCACATAAATTTTAAGAATTTATCGTATTGAATTATTAATTTTATGAGGTAAATAAAATAAAATGCAATATAAAAGGCCTAGGTGTGATTATTGCGGGACTAAGCTTTTTCCCAAGAATAAACCATTTAGCTGGCGAAAACCAGATTGGTTATTTGGAGAAATTCCCTCTCATTGTCCTGATTGTGGAAAGGAAGTCAGTAATGAGAAAAGAGCTCAATTAGATGAATATTGTACATTAATTTATTGCTTATGGTGTATAGGATTTATCTCATTCTTAATTGTAGTATTTGTAATTTTTAGTAATTCTAATTTGATTAAATAAACATAGTTATTATATTTATCACGATAGATTATTTC
>JAGXNU010000258.1 GCA_019894815.1 Promethearchaeota archaeon | reverse complement strand
CTCCAATATTTATGTGTCCTGCTGTAGTGGGAGCGGGAATTGATACTATCATTGTTAAAACACATGCTATAGCCGCAAATATACTGGTAATTGAAAGTGAAATAGCATCTGTAGGCAAATAATATCCTAGAAAAATTTTTCTTTTAATCAGTTTACTTTCATTCATTATGTATTTACGCCTTATCAATAAGAATAAAAAAATAAGTTTTATAAAGATTATTGGTATTTATTTTTTCTAAAGACTTAATAATAAATATCTAAACTATTTCTTATATAAGAATAAGACGCTAAACAATAATGTGGTTTAAGTCAGTTATTAACAAAAATCATTAATTAATAACAATATAGTGTACAAAACTCCAAATCCTTATTATAGTCCTTTCAATATTTCATATTATGTTTATCTACCTAGAAAAACTTGTCAATATTAATATTAGTAGAGAAGAATTAAATTTTCTTCCACAACCTAGACATTTTAAACAATTAGGTGATATAAAATATAAAATTGTGGAAGAATCATTAATATATTCAGATATTTCTGAAAATCACTCATTTATATTAGATCAATTACAAGAAAAGTTACTTTCTTTTGGTTTAGAACGGAAATTAGAGGAAATATTCCTCAATAGTATAAAAAATATAAATTATTTGGACGATCCACTAACCATCTGTTCGAGGGAGTTTCCAAATCTCAATTTGGAAAGGGAAATGAATATTAAAAACATGAAAGAGCAAGGATATCTTATAATTTCCATGAATTCTAGCTTACTAATTAAAGCGGAATGTTTACAAGGACTCTTTTACGCTACACAAACTCTCATCCAAGCTTTAAATGTTCATCAAAATAAACTTATAGTTGATCAATTCATCATCATAGATTACCCTTTATTACAAATACGTGGAATCTCTGATGATATTTCACGTGGACAGGCACCAACCATACCAAATTTAAAAAAATTTGTTCAAATTTTGAGTCATTTCAAAATAAATCAATATTATCTTGTTTATATGCAAGATATGTTCCAATTTAAAAATCACGACGAGATAGGAAAAGGTAGGGGAGCTTATACTAAAGAGGAAATCAAAGATTTAGTTAATTTCTCAAACGAACGATTTGTTGATATTATACCAATATTTCAAACTATAGGACATTGGGAAAATATATTGCATAACGAAAAATATTGGAAATATGGAGAATTTCCTGCTTCCAATAGCTTGAACATTGCCAACGATGAAATTTATGATTTATTAAACGAAATGATTGGAGAATTAAGCGAAGTTTTTACATCAATATATTTCCACATAGCTGCTGATGAAAGTTGGGATGTGGGAAAAGGAGCATCTAAGGAGTTTATATCCAAAGTTGGCAAAGGAGAAGCTTACGTTCGGCATTACAAAAAAGTCTATGATATTGCTAAAAGGCACGGATATGAAAAAATCATCATTTATCATGATGTTTTGTATAAATATGAAGAAGTCTTGGATGGTCTTCCAAAAGATATGATAATAATGTATTGGAATTATAGAACTAAGGAAAATCATCCAATTATTGATAAACTAAAAAAATTTGACTTCCCATTGGTAGTAAGCCCTTCAATATGTGATTATAATAGAATATTTCCATCAATAACTAAATTTGAAGAAAATATCGGCAATTTGGTTGCATATGGCTACTCAAAGGGAATTGAAGGTGAAGTTACCTCAAGTTGGGGAGACTACAAGAATAAAGAATTAAGAGAGAATCGAATTTTTGGGTTTATATATTCAGCAGAAGTAGGTTGGAATTCAAAAAATCCGGTTAATTTATTAAATTTTTGGAAAGGAGCTTTTTTTCATCTCTTTGGAGAAAAACATGGTGAAATTTTAAAAATTTTTAACAAAATTAGAATAATTCAAGATAAGAAAAAATTACGAGTAAGACCTACATTTTATTACAATCATTTTTTTAGCCATCCATATAACAAGAATACTAGAAAGTATCATCGGAATATGAAAACGAATCAATTTGACAAGTTAATTAAAGAATTAGATAAAATGATTCAGGTATGTGATGAAAGTATAGGTATTCTACAGAAAAACCAACTACTAATCCAATCTCTTACTTTTGTTTTGAAGCACATGCGATTTTATTGCATAAAAAGAATCCATTCTAAGAAATTAGCTAATTTTTCCGTTAAACATACAAAAGCACAATATAAAAATATTGTCATGGAGGATATAAAAAACATTCGGGATGAGCTAAATAATATTTTGGAGGAATACGAGCAATTATGGATGAAAATCGCAAAACCAGATGGATTTAGTTCAATTAAACAACAGTATCTTTGGTTAATGCAATTTTATGAAGATAAAATACAAGATTTAAAAGAAAATAAAGATTGGAAGGATTCAAACATACCTAGTGAGTCAATCTATGTAAAAGATAAAAAAAGCAAATCTCATAATACTATTTCCTTTAAACAAAGCATAAAAATAGAAGAAGAGATTCAGGATGCCCATATTCAAGTCATAGGTGGAACTTTTTGTGAGATATACATCAACGAATCGTTTATAGG
>JAGXNU010000257.1 GCA_019894815.1 Promethearchaeota archaeon | reverse complement strand
TTCTATTATCGTGAGAACTACGGAACTTTCATTACCGACGGTATCGCAGGAAGTAATTGATATATTGTTGGTTCCTTCAGAAAAATTATAAGAATAAGACCAATCTATAGATGCATTATTAGATACAACCTCTGTATCGTTAATTAAAATCGAAGAATTAGCCTCTTTGGTACCGGATAAAGTTTGAGAGGAAAAGTTAGTCGGTGAAATCACGGGTTCTAAACTAGGGGTTGCTGGTGCAGAAATATCCAAAATAATAGTAGTATTTATTTCGCTACTCTCGTTTCCTATGATATCTTTTGAAATAATTGAAACACTATTTTCTCCTTCAGTAAGTTCAAAATCATAAGACCAATTGGTTTCAGAATTTGCAGATATTACTTCTGTTCCGTTAAACCAAATTGAAGTATTAGATTCTTTAGTTCCAGAAAGAGTTTGGGGCGATACATTTGTAGGAGAAAGCACGACATCTAAGGTAGGTTGGGCAGGAGGGGTAATGTCATTTATTGTTATATTCCACTGTACATAATCTTGTAATTCTCCATCGCTCACCAATGCTTTTACCATTTTCTGACTGTAATCTCCGTAGCCAGCAGAATAAATCCAGCTGCTTTTTGAATCATTTCCAGAGCCGGTAGAGCTTGATGCTTCTTTTCCGTTTAATAACCATTGATAACTTAATATTGTGTTTAAGTCAATATCGTGGGCCTGGACTTCAAATTTTATTGAGTCCCCTTCGTTTACTCCAACATTTAAACTGCCAGGGAAATAAGAAAAAATTTGTGGAGGATTATTCACATTAGAAACTTCAATTTCAAAATTCTGAGTTACGCTGTGTTTACCATCAGAAATCTCTACAGTTACCCGATGGATTCCTATTTGATTATTAACGGGCGCCCAAGATATTAATCCATTCGCGCTATCAATGCTCATCCCCTCTGGTTTAATAATAAGAGAATAATTTAAGTCATCTCCATTAGAATCGATAGCTTCTACCTGATATGAATATAACTGATCTTCTGTAGCAGTAATAATAGGTTCAGAAATTATCACTGGTGCTTTGTTTAAAAAAGGAAAGATTCCCACCAAATTTGCACAGCCCCCCATCATTAATATAACAACAACTAATCCAAATAATAAGGCAAAAAAATTCTTCATCTTTTAATGCGTTCCTTTCTATAAATATTTTTCGATTTGCTATAAGTTAATCAAGATTTACGATTGGTATCATTTGGTGGGTGTCTTGCTACAAATAATAATTTGAATATAGCCTACCTCTGGTTCTGATGGTTCTGACTTATTCTATTTTTTTTATTTTATTCATTTCATTTTCCGAAAATCCTTTCTGTATTATCATGGTAAATCATCCTTAAACTCTCATCATCGAGATTAAGCCCTCTATACACCGTGTTGGGGTCGGTCTGCTCTCGGGCATTTTTACTCATCATCTTATAAATCGAATCCGGTAAAGTAAATTCCTCTTTTTCTAACATATCGAAATAACTTAATGTAATATCATCAATATAGCTACGGCTTTTTGCCCGGTAAGAGGTAATTACTATGTCTGTTCCAAAGTTTATCCGGTCACGGTATTTCTGCATAAATTCCCGGAAAGCCACTACGTTATAAGAAATTCTTTTAAATCCGGCAACTTGAAAATCGGGATGACCAAAACTTATATCAGTGTACAGATTAGGGTAAGTATCAAGAAGTCTGCTTAAGAGTGTAAGATTTTTGGAAGTCAAAATAAAATGAGGGGCGATAACTACCAAATCAGGGAAGGCTTGTAAAATTCTTTCCATTTGGCCTAAAAAACGATCACTATTTATATGATAAAGGATGGGTACCCCCTGCTCTTCACAGTATTGATATACCTCCATCATCCCGGGATCGTCCAGGGATAGATGAAAAAAATTATCATAAAAATAGGCATGACCATTATACAATTTCAAGCCTTTAGCTCCAGCAGCGATAAATTTCTTTATTTTTTCCAGTTTGTCTTCATCGCGGGGATCAATCGTGCATAATGCAATAAATTTATCAGGATATTTCTTGCTTATGTTTATTATTTCTTCATTATTCTTATCATATTCACTAAATCCATACTTAGGATTTAAGTAAAAAGTAAATTTTGAGGTTCCCAGCAGAATCATTTTTTCCATCTGGCAATCTTCCATTACCTTAAGGAGAGGAGCAATATTACTGAAGGATTGGACATGTTCATGGGCATTTATAATTTTAAAAGCCGCCCTTCTCTCTGTGGTTACTGGGTCTATTTCTGCAATAAGAGCCGAAGACTGGTTATCTGTCCATAAAGGTAAGTATCCCATCTGCCTGATATACCATAAAAACATTGTTACCAATAATATGATAATTATAATATAAAACCACAAATCACTTTTCTTTATTTTCTTTACCTTTGTTGCGGTTTTAGTTTTTATATTCACTTGTTTTTGGGCCATTCTCTCCAACTTTCCTGTTGAACATTCAGAATACGCAACTAAAATCAATTATATACTACTTCTTTCTAAAACTCCAAAAAAACTTTATTAAAAAAAGTTAACCAAAGGTGCCTGGC
>JAGXNU010000256.1 GCA_019894815.1 Promethearchaeota archaeon | reverse complement strand
ACGGTACCTACTTCTAACTCCTGTGCAATGTTAAAAGCTAAATCGATGTTTTCTGTGAAAATCATGCCTTGAAGTCCATATTCTGATTTATTTGATATTTCTATTGCTTCTTCAGCACTTTTAACTCGTAAAAAAGGTAATATAGGACCAAAAGGTTCTTCCCAAGCAATTCTCATATCAATCGTAACGTTATCTACCAATGTCGGCCACATGATGTTACCTTCTCTTTTATTTCCGCATAATAATGTACCCCCTTTTTCTAAAGCGTCGTCTATCAGTTCTTGAACAAAATCACATTGTTGTGAACTTATGAGGGGTCCAATAGTAGCGTTTTTTTCGGGATCTCCAATAGATAAATTCATTGTTTTCTTTTTTACTAAATCTATTAATTTATCAGCAATTCCGGGCATTGGAAGAACTCTTTTTACTGCTGTACATCTTTGACCACTGTATGAAAATGCTCCTGAGACAATTGCGTCTGCTGTTAATTCTAAATCTGCATCGTTTAATACGATAGCGGCATCTTTTCCACCTAATTCTAATAATAAAGGTTTCATTCCGACAATATTTGCAAGATGTTTACCCGTTTCAGAAGATCCAGTGAAACTCACCATGTTAACCAAGGGGTGCTGTACTAAATAATCACCAATTTCAGATCCCTTTCCGGTGATTATATTAAAAACTCCTGGAGGAACTCCCGCTTTTTCTAAAATTAATCCAAAAAATAAAGGACTGATCGCTCCTTGGGAAGGCGGTTTGACTACAACAGTATTTCCTGCCATTAATGCAGGAGCTATTTTCGATCCTGTAAGATTGAATGGATAATTAAAGGGTCCAATGCATAGAATCACTCCTAAAGGAACTCTGTACGTAATTGACATCTTATTTTTACTAAAACCTTTAAATGATTCTCCATAAATAGCTTCTCCTTCTTGCTGTAATCCCGCTTGAGCTGTGGCTTCAAATAATTCGGCAGTTCGGATTATTTCTGATACTGCACTTTTTAATGGTTTACTTATCTCTTTCATCATTATATACCCTAAAGGATTAGCCCATTCTCTCATTAATTTAGCAGCGTTCATAAGTATTTCAGCTCGTTCTGTCTGAGTTTTTTCTTCCCAACATTCCAAATTTTCTTTTGCAACTGATATGACCTGATTAGCTTCTTCAATGGAACAAGCCTGTACAGATCCTACAATCTTATCATTATATGGATTTTTAATAATTACCGTTTTTCCCGAAGATGATTTTTTCCAAGTTCCAGATACAAAATATTTGAAATCTAAATCATCTCTCATTGCTAAGGAATTAGGAATTTTTTCGATTTCTTCTAACATGATTTTCTTCTTTCTGATTATTTCATTTTATACAAAGATGTTCTTAGTATTTTTAGAACAATATCATTTTTATATTTATTATTAATAATTCAAATGTAGGAAGAAATTGAACTGGTTCTGCCATTAACCTTGTATTATTGAATGAAAAAATAGAAATTAGATTTTCAAATTCACATTTCCAAATAGAATAGAGTAGCGAAAGAGAAGAATTAAAATATTATTTAGATTTTAATTGACTAACAACTAAACTTATTATTATAAACCATGAATACAATTCTTAGAAATGCAAGCATCTCAGAATATATTTCAAATGTAAAAAAGCATGCTGAAGATAATTGGATTTCAGCAGATATTATTCAAGAATATATAGAAAAGGGTGAAAAATTTGGGAGATAAAATTTCAATTATATTACCAGATGATTTAAAAAAAGAGATTGATAAATTAAGAGATTTGAATAGGGAGGATCAATCAACATTCATAAGAAAATTATTATGGAAAAGTGTAACCCATGAAAAGTTGGAAATTGCATTAAAAGAATATCAAAAAACAAGATATCTCTGGGGAAAGCAGCTGAAAACGCTGGAATATCCATATGGGAAATGGTAGATGAATTAAAAAGCAGAAATTTAACATTGAATTATAAGATTTCTGAAGCAGAATTAGAAATTGAAAAAATATTAAAGAAATATAAGAAAATTTAGATTAAAAAATATCAAAATCTACTATATTATCTTCTTCTTTTATTTCGACTTTTAAAATCCAAGATATATTTACATCGTGGATAATTTGTGCATCCTAAAAATGTACCATATTGTCCTTTTCTTACAGTTAAAGGGCTATTACAATCTGGACAAACAATAGTGTTATCAGGACTAAGATTGAATGTAAATTTACATTTTGGATATCCCGTACATCCTAAAAATCCTCCATAAGGGCCTTTACGGATTGCTAAAGGTTTTCCACATTGATCACAGAATCTTAGTAGAGAATTAACTGTTAGAATCTTTTTATCTTCATATCTTTCAGATAAATCTTCTAGATCCTTAGTATAATTACAAATAGGATAACGGCTACATCCAAGGAAGTTCCCTTTACTTCCAGTTCTTTTAACTAAAAAGCTATCACAGTTAGGACATGATATAGGAATATCGGGTAAAATTCCTTTTATAAAGGACTTCATGTAATCGGATAAACCCTCATCCCATCTTTTCGTTGTATCTAGGCGTAATCGCATGAGATATGGATTAATTTCATTTAAAAACATGGAGTTAGTTTGTTCCATGC
>JAGXNU010000255.1 GCA_019894815.1 Promethearchaeota archaeon | reverse complement strand
CTATTTCTACAACTGACATTACTAGTAATGACGATTTTGAAGATCTTCAAATAGAGTTGAAAGTATGGAAAGAAAAATATAATTATTTGAAAGATACCATGGAAAAACCTGAATCATTACCCCAAACAACCAATGAAAGTAATGAAATTATAATGGAAATGCAAAATAAAACGATTGAACTTGAAGCTAACTTGGAAAGATTTAAATCTAGGTATACTGACGCTATTTTACTTGCGGAAAAAGCTATTTCTGAATTAAAAAAGAGATAAATCTCAATTCTTCTTTTATTTCCCTTAACTTTATTAATATTCTTTTTAAAAAACTAGATTAATAATTTAGAGTTCATTCACTAATCTAAATAATTTTCAAATTAAAGATTAGCATGAATATTGAAAGCATTAAAACCCTACAAGAAAAGTTGTCAGAATTAATAGGGATTTCTGGTTATGAGGATGATGTAAGCAAATTTATTTTAAATTTAATAAAAGAAGAACAATTAGCTGATAAGGCGTGGATTGATCAATTAGGAAATGTACTAGCTGTTGTAAACGGTAAACAAAATGAGGATAGAATATTGCTCGATGCTCATATTGACGAGATTGGTTTCTTGATTTCTCACGTTGATAAAGAGGGATTTTTAAGATTTGCACCAATTGGAGGTTGGGATGTGAGAATTTTATTAGGACAACCGGTTGTAATCCGATCTGAAACAGGAAAGTTATATAATGGAATTATTGGGTCGAAACCGCCACACCTTACAACAGTAGCTGAAAGAAAGAAATTAGTTGCAATTAAAGACATGTACATTGATATTGGCATGTTTTCCAAGGAAGAAGTAGAAAGACAAGGAATCAAAATGGGCACCACCGGAACGCTCTCATGTCCATTCTTAGATTTTCCTAATGATATGGTCCGAGGCAAGGCATTTGATGATCGAACAGGTTGCAATGTGTTGATACAAATCATGAGAATACTCAAAGAAAAACCCGTGAATGACACCATATTGTTTAATTTTGCCGTACAAGAAGAAATTGGATGTAGAGGTGCTATAACAGGAGCATTTACCCTAAAACCCACAATCGCAATTGCAATTGAGAATACAACCGCAGCAGATGTGCCAGGTATCAAAGATCATGAAATTCCTGCTTATATCGGAAAAGGGCCAGCAATTACAATCGCAGATAACTCTATTATATGTAGCTCAAAAGTAAATGAGAGATTAATAAAAAATGCTGAATTAGCTAAAGTTCCATATCAGATGAAAAGACCCTTATACGGAGGAACTGATGCTGGAAAGATTCATATATCAAGAGATGGGGTTCCAAGTTCCGTGGTATCCGTTCCTTGCCGCTATATTCATTCTCCAACATCTTTATTAAAACTTGACGATATATTACACACAGTAGAACTAATTGATGCGTTTATTCGAAATTCCGCTAATATTAAAATTTAAAAAACGCTCTCAAGTTCTTCTTCAACCTTTTTCATATCATTTTTTATTTTTTGTTCGAGATTGTTCCTAGCTTGATTTTTAACAATAATTCCTATAGATTGAGGATGATACTAAAAATTGAAAAAAAGAGAATAAAAAATAATTTTATCTTTGTTTTGGAGGTTTTATAAAAAAAGCCAATATTGCTGATCCAACAGACATTACTCCCATCACGATGAATAAAATCAAATAACTTCCAAAAATTGATACGAATAAATTCACTCCAACAGCTCCAACAAAACCGGCTATTCCATAGGCTGTAAATACTATCCCATAATTTGGACCTAAATTCTTAGAACCAAATAAATCCGCTGTGGCAGTAGGAAATAAGCTGAAATTTCCACCGAAACAGAAATAAATGGCACAGGTCATGATCAAGAAATATATCGCATTTACGTTAGTTGTGAAGTAAATTAACATCAATATCGCTTGAGTAACAAACATTATCAACATCGACTTTTTGTAGGTTATAAAATCAGCTAATTGTCCCCATACAATCCGTCCTAAACCATTAAACAACGCTGCTAGGCTCCCAATGAGGACAAAATCGGCAGTTCCAATGATATAAATAAAATCTTCTGCGACATCCACTGATTTAGCAAAAGCTGCATATGAACCAATAATCATCAATCCCGATATGGCACTGAAAACAAAAGCAAGCCATAACATCCAAAACTGTGACAGTTTAATTGTTTCGTTTCTTTTAAACTCTAATCCCGAAATTCCACTTTCTTCTGAAGGTGGTGGCGGGGTCCAACCCGTTGGTTTCCAACCTTCAGGTGGATTACTCAAGGCCATGGCACCACCAATAATCAGTATTACATATATAATTCCTAATACGGTAAACATTAGGGGGATATTTTGCGAAACCGTAGAAACAAAATTAGGATCCGTTGTTTCTAAATTAGCAGGATTTGCCAATGCTTTTATAACGTAGTTAAAGATAAATGAACCCGCACCAAAACCTGCAACAGCTATGCCATTAATAAATCCTTTTTTATCTGGAAACCATTTCCCAGCGGAAGCAATTGGACAAACGTATCCAAAACCAATTCCTGCTCCAAAAATAATACCGTAGGTAATTAACAATCCTATAAATGTTGTCATGAAGGCAGATGCAATAACTCCAATTCCTAGCAAAATGCCACCTAAAATTGCGATGTTTCTCGGGCCATATTTCTGTTGCAG
>JAGXNU010000254.1 GCA_019894815.1 Promethearchaeota archaeon | reverse complement strand
GCCTGTTAAGATCATTGATAAAGGTAAATATTTAAAAATTTATCATGTTCCTTCTAGAAATCTATATGTCATACCCTTAAGAGGACATATTCTAGAATATAAAAATACGGACGCGTTTAAGAGTTGGACTGGTTCAAATCCAAGAGACATAATAACAAACCCTAAAGCGATTAAAAAATTTCCCATAAGATATACCAGTGCTCATATCAGTGCCCTAAAAGAATATGCCAAAATATCAAACCATTGTATCATCGGTACAGATGCTGATATTGAAGGATGCAATATTGGATTATTAGATGGACTTCCTTTTATAAAAAGAGTTAATCCTCATATTAATGTCTCCCAAATGTGGCTGAGTTCACTTCAGAAAACAGAAGTTGTTGACAAATTTAATCATCTTATTCCACCTAAATATAGTTGGGCAGAGAGAGGAGAAGCTCGGTCAATAATTGATGCTGTTATAGGATTTTCTGCAACAAGGAAAGTTACTAACACCCTAAAATCATTTTTAACCAAATTTGGCGTTACGTTTACCTCAATAGGTCGTGTCCAAACCAGTTCATTATATTTAATGTATTTACGCGAACAAGAAATCAATAATTTCGTCCCTGAACTCTATTTTACTATTGAATCAGATTTATTTAATGACGATGGAACATTTAAAGCATTTCACGCATCAAATCCTTTCATTAAAGAATTAGAAAATAAAGCTCTCGAAATTTATCAAAAAATTAAAAATGAAAAAATTGCATTTATTATAGACCAAAAAAAGAAAATAAATGTAAAAACACCTCCATCTCCTTTGAATACATCAAAAGCCTTAATATTGCTAACTAAAAAACTGAAAATTACAGCAGATACAGCATTGAAAACAATGAATTCACTTTATTTAAATAAGATCATATCATACCCTAGAACTGATAGTGATGTTTATAAGAGTAATTTTGACCATTTACAAATTTTGAATAAGATAATTCATCATTCCCTGTATGGAAGATATACATCCAAATTATTTAAAGCAAAAAGAATTAATCCAACAAAAGGAAAGAAAGATGAAGGAGATCATCCTCCGATTACACCTCTTGAAAGTATAGAACTTACCGCTTCAATATTTGAAAATGATCTACAAAAAAAAGTCTATGATTTACTAACAAGGCATTATTTAGCGCTATTTGGAGAAAATGCAACAGAATCTAAACAAGATTTAAAATTAGAAATCAAAGAGGAACCTTTTCATTCTAAAGTAGTATCGCTAGTTAATGAAGGGTTTTATGAAATTGCACCATTCTTAAAACCACATTATGATAGTGAGATACAGATTACAGGTAATAAAATTTCTATTAAAGAAATTACTTTCAATAAAAAAAAAACTAAACCTCTTCCACATTATTCTGATCCTTCATTACTTAAATTAATGGAAAAGAATCATCTTGGGACTAAATCAACAAGACCTCATATTATTAAAATCTTAAACACTCGTAAATTGATTATAAGAACAAAGGGTAAATATGAATTAACTGAATTAGGAATATTTCTAATTGAAATTTTAATTAAAATTTGGCTTCCATTCCTTAAACCTGAATTTACGAAAAATGTTGAGATAAAATTAGGAGAAATCCAAGATGGTATAAGAGGCATGGATGAAGTTATCTCTGAAGTAAGGAAGGAATTCTTGGATTTATTTGATAAATTCATTAAAAACGAAAATGATATTCTTAAAGTACTTGAGAATTATAAAGTAAAAAGCTACAATTTAAAATCAGCTACAGAAAAAGCCATAAAACAAACAACATCATCTTGTCCTTCTTGTAACAGTTATCCCATGAAATTTATTAACTTGAAGCAAAAAAGATTTTTGGTTTGTTCCGATGACAATTGTAAAAAGTATTTATCACTTCCCAAAAAAGGGAGATTAACATTACTGAAATCTACTTGCTCAATTTGTAATTTTAATATATTTAAAGTGTATTTAAGAAAAAATAACAAGCCATTTAACTATTACTTCTGCCCTAAATGTTGGAATGAGGGATTATCAGAAAGAAGTGGAAAAGGTTTTTGTTCACAATGCGAATTTTATAAAATTTCTGATAATAAATGTCTAAAAAGATAACATTAAAATTATTATACTAATATTTAATCTAAAAGGATAATACATATTGATGAATCATGAATAAATTTGCATTTTTATCAGGAATGCTTACTTTACTCTTATCTTTTTTTCAATTCATTCCTTTAGGAATTATTTTTGGCTCTAGTGGTACAATTTCAAATTGGGTATTGACATATTTTGGTTTTACTAATCCTTTTATGAACTATTATTCCACAATTTCACTTGAAATGATGTCTGTCAGTGATTTTCAAGTATTTCTATGGGGAATTATAAATAATGGAACGTTATATACATGGATTGAGGTACATTTTGTAACATTTATATTTCTATTTTGTTTATCAATATTAGCTATAATAACTGCTTTCATAGCTAGTGGAAAGGAAAATAAGCTAGGACGGAGAATGAGTAATTTTAACTTAGTTTTTATCGGAGTAATCTTTGCTTATTTTCTTATTGGGATTCCAATCTATAGTAATTTAATTATTGGTATAGAACTAGGATATTTTAATATATTTTATTATTTAAATTTCGGATTTTATGTATTATTATTAGATCTCTCTCTCGCTATTGTTTCTAAGATTAGACATCCAATAAAT
>JAGXNU010000253.1 GCA_019894815.1 Promethearchaeota archaeon | reverse complement strand
TTAATGGAGTGTGGAGAACCATCTCAAACAATACACCGCTTTTACCTATCTCTTTTTTCTTTAAAATTTTATATGGCATTCTAAAACAACAGCTAATAAGTTTATAATAAAAATTAATCTATACTTAAGCAATCTAAATTAATCAACTATTTTTAAATTGATGATTATAAAAAACTAAAGATGAATTAAGTGATAATAATTTTAATAAAAATTAGTTAAGAAAGAGTAATTTTCCCAGAAACGTGGTTAAATCCATTACTTTTATTTTGTTTTTTAATTCTATCTCTTCGTTCAAATAACAATTAAAGTGGGCTAAGCACTTGGGGCAACTAACAATAAGATATTCCGCTCCAGTATCAATCGCCTCTTTAATTCGGGTAGCTTGAATCTCTCTTGAGTACTCATCACAACTTATATAAGCGGATACTCCACAACATAAAGCGTCTTTTTTATTACTCTTCATCTCAATTAATTCAATAAATGGAACCTTATTTAATACTTCGCGGGGCGCATCGTAAACATTACTCAATCGTCCTAATCTACATGAATCGTGATATGTAACTCTAATTTTCTCAGAAATTGGGAATTTAACATCATCTATTAAATGTTCCTTTAGGATGTACTCTGTTACGTGATAAATCTCAAAGTTAAACTCATCAGTTCCTTTGAATAATTTTGGGTACTCATGTTTCCATGTATGATAACCCTCTGCACAACTAAGAATTAATGTTTTTACTCCAGCGTCGTTGAATAACTGAACATTGTGTCTTGCTAATTTTTCAAATGTATCAGTATCTCCTTGCCATAAACTATCGTGTCCACAACATTTTTCGTTTGAAAGAACTACAGGCGCAATTTCATTTTGGTTTAAAAGACCTATTACTACTCTTGGAATCTTAAGAAAATCCAACGCATTATAAAAAGGAACAACGGGTTGTATGCCATAACTACATTCTTGAATATTAGAATCATCGCATGAATTTACGTAAACATCTAATTTTTGATCTGTACTACAACAAATATTGCAATTTAAACACCTACTTGCTTCCTGGATTGCTCTTTCTTCCGTGAGAGGTAATTCGACTTCATTAAAGCTTCTTAATCTTTCTTGTAAAGGCAACAAGTCTATACATTCTTTGGGCACTTTACTGGCTTCTTTTTTAGGTATTGGAGCAAGTTTAGAATATTTTCTAATGATTCTATTTTTTTTTAAATCAACTCCTCTAAGATATCGATCAATAGAATTCGCTGCGTTATTACCATGTCCTATGGCTCTAACAGCTATTCCTTCGCCTGGGATTACATCTCCTCCTGCAAAAATGTTAGGAACATGAGTTTGCATTGTTAATTCGTCTGCTATAATTTTCCCCCACCGGTCTATTTCTAATTCGCCATGAGCAGCTTCTAAAAGCGTTAAATCTGTACCTTGTCCAATAGCAAGTATCAGAAAATCAAGGTTCATTTTAAACTCTGATCCTTCTATAGGAATTGGTCTTCTCCGACCAGATTTGTCTGGTTCTCCAAGCTCCATCCGAATGCATTCTACTTCTTTAAGAATTCCTTCTTGATCTCCAATTGCTTTTATTGGATTTGTTAAAAATTGAAACTCAACTTTTTCTTCTTTTGCCATTTCAATTTCTTCTTCTTGAGCAGGCATTTCCTTTTCAGAACGACGATAAATCACTACGACTTTCTTAGCGTCTAATCTTAAAGCAGTTCTTGCAGAATCCATGGCAACGTTTCCTCCACCTACTACGCCTATAATCTTATCTTTGAAATCAAATTGTTTTTTTGTTAAATTTTTATCTTTGAGAAAATTTAGACCACATAATACGTTCTTAAGGTTCTCTCCTTCCATTTTTAGTCCTAAACAAGTCTGCTGCCCTATCGAAATAAAAAAGGCTTTATAACCCTGTTTTTCTAAATTTTCAAAAGATAATTTAGGTCCTACTGGAGTATTTAATTTTATTTCAACTCCCATTTTTTCGATAAAGTCAATTTCATAATCTAAAATATAGGCAGGTAAACGATATCTCGGGATCCCAGATCGTAAAGTCCCTCCTTTATAAATTTCTGCTTCAAACACGGTAGGTTTATAACCTTGTCTCGCTAAAAAATAAGCTGCGGATAATCCTCCTGGACCAGCTCCTATTATAGCAACCTTTTCCTTAGTCTGTTTAACGGGTTTAATATTGGATTTTGCTTTGTTGTTTAATTCCCAATCTGAGATGTATCTCTTTAAAGATCGAATACCAAGAGCTTCATCGATATCTTTACGATTACACTCAAGCGCACAAGGCTCTGTACAAACTCGCGCACAGATCATGGGGAAGGGGTTGCTTTCTCTAATTAAATCAATAGCTTCTTGAAATTTACCTTCCGCAATTAATGAGATATAACCTTGAACATCAACTCCTGCGGGACACGCATTAGAACATGGAGGAATGGAATTCATAAAAGGAAGACATCCCATAAAATAGGCGATTTCCCCTTTGTCTGTAAATTCTAAATTAGTGTAATCTAAAAAACCAAGTTTGTTATCTGTATTAACATTGTCATTTGCCATTAATTGAGGTAAATTTGAATATACTCTATCATGATGACACTTAAGTTGTTCTGTCTGTAAAATTTCAGATTCAGCAGTAAGAGTGCGAAGACTTTTAATAATTTCTACAAAATCCACACCAGTATTATCCTTAAACATTGGACAATACTCCATAC
>JAGXNU010000252.1 GCA_019894815.1 Promethearchaeota archaeon | reverse complement strand
TAATAATACCTAGTCTTATTAAATCGGGATATTCTCCTGAAGATGCAAGTAATTATGTTTTAATTGGATGTGTTGAGCCTACGGGTCAAGGAAACAATTTTGCCGCAACAGGGAGGGTGTTTATGAATTTACCCGGTGTGCTAGAATTGGTTCTTAACAATGGCTATTGTCATTTAACAAAAAGAATAGGGGGTCTTCAAACTGGTGAACTGGAGAATTTTTCCACGTTTGAAGACTTTTACGATGCTTTTTATCGTCAGCTTCAATTTAATATCAAAATGTTAGTAAAAATTGCTAAGATCGGAGATGAAGAAGCAATGAAATATTTCCATCATCCTTTTATTTCCGCTATAATACTTGGATGCATGGAAAACGGGAAAGATCATGTTTGTGGAGGAGCAAAATATAATTTTTCCTCAATAACTGCTTACGGATTTGCAACTTTAGTTGATTCATTATTTAATATTAAAAAACTTGTTTATGAACAGAATTTAATTAATTTAAAAGACCTGGCAAATATTTTATCAAATAACTTCAAGGATGAAGATTCTCTTCGTCTTAAATTAATTAATAAATTTCAAAAATGGGGAAATGATGAAGATGAAATTGATGAGTTTGCTATTAAAATATGGGATTTATTTACCTCAGAAGTCTCAAATTATGCTCCAATAAGAGGAGGTCGTTATAATGCAGGAGCTTATTCAATGGGAATTCATGTCATGGAAGGGCTATTTACTCAACCAACTGCTGACGGAAGAAAGGCTCTTGAACCCATCTCAAATAGTCTATCACCAGTAAATAACGCCGTGAAAAATGGTATTACAGCAATTTTGAACTCTATTGCCAAGTTAAATTATGATAAAGCTACTAATGGAGTCGCTGTAAACGTGAGAATTCATCCTCAAAATCTTGAATCAGAAGAAAACTTGGAGAAATTATGTTCTTTACTGACAGGTTATTTTAAAGCTGGTGGAATGCAATTACAACCAACTGTTGTATCTTCAGAAACATTACGAGATGCTCAAGCACATCCAGATAATTACAAGGATTTAATTGTGAAAGTGGGAGGTTATAATGCAACTTTCGTAGATTTGGGAGGATTAATTCAAAACGATATTATAGATAGAGTTGAACACTCTTTTTAATTTTAAATAATCCAAAAAAATCATAAATAAAATAAATTTTGAAATCCTATAATTAATGGTGACATCATAAAATTGCGTCAAATAGCTCTAAAACTCTTGATTTTAGGAGACGGAGGTTGTGGTAAAACAACTCTCCTTCATCGATACATTAAAAGAGAATTTATCGACACTACAACAATGACAATTGGAGTGGAATTTTTTACCAAACAAAAGATATTGGATTCCACAAATGTATCAATGATATTATGGGATATAACTGGTCAAGAACGCTTCAGACACATGATTCCGAGCTACATGAGAGGAGCCAGTGGAGCTTTACTACTTTTCGATGTAACTAACATGGTTAGTTTTGTGAACATAGGTAAATGGATGAGTATAGTCAACAAATTTTATGAAAATTTACCTGTTGTCTTAATTGCTGCAAAATGTGATTTAGAAGAATTTTCGATAGTGAGTGATATTTATGCCAAGAAAACGAAAGAAAAGTTTAAAATGGCGGATTTTATAAAAATATCTTCTAAAACAGGGCAAAATATTGATTTATCTTTTGAAACATTAGCTAAACTTGCAATTAAAGCTAAAAGTCCAATATCAAAATGAATTTAAGTTCCGATTATTTTTGATATCTTTTAATCCATTATTATTTTGGATAATTATTCATAATCTTTAAATACCCAAGTTGCTAGTTATATCTTAGTGAATATTTATTCATAATAATATTAATAAGGTGACTTTATAAAAATGCCAGGTGGAGATAGAACCGGACCAAGAGGTCAAGGAGCAATGACGGGGAGAGGATTTGGATATTGTGCGGGATATGACAGTCCCGATTTCGCTGCTGATCAAGGATATGGGTACGGTAGAGGTTATGGAAGATTTGGTAGGGGTCGAGGAAGGGGTTATGGGATGAGAGGAGGATATAGAGATCCTTACTATGCTCCTTATAGACCTGTTGGAACTTATTACGCTCCAAGAGTTCCAGTAAGCCCTCCTGTTGATCAGATAACGATGCTCAAGCAAGAAAAGGATTATTTGGAATCTGAAATCAAGGGAATAGGCAGTGCTATAGAAGATATCTCTAAAAGAATAGAAGAATTAGAGAATAAAGAATAATTTTTTTTTTCATTTTTTATTAATCATTTTACCTTTCTTTAAGAAATTAGATTTATTATTATTAATTGTAAGTGAAGATTCTGCTCATTAAATCTACCTTCTTCGTTAAATCGAATAAAATAAAAAAAAATAAGTTGAATTATTTATAATTCTTGGATTGTTTTTTGTCTTGCGAGTTTTTCTTCTTCCGTAAGGTCAGCGGATTCTCTTTTTACTAAAAACATTAAAACTAAAGCAATTACTAAAAAGAAAGCACCAATTAGAAAGAAAGCGTTCCAAGTAAATAAGAGAGTTAATCCTTCAAAAATACCCGGTGCAATAATAGCTGCTAGAAAGCTAAAAGCATAATATACTCCAGTGTAAGTACCAATTTTCTTCTCTGAAGGTGCCATAGCCCACACAATAACTATTGTATTCACAACAATGCATGCATAACCCACACCCAATAGAATAAGAGAGATTATG
>JAGXNU010000251.1 GCA_019894815.1 Promethearchaeota archaeon | reverse complement strand
TTGATTATAATATGAAACTCACGATCATTATCCAAAACAAGGCTCCTAATTTGAATGGGATCATCACTGCAAGAAATAATACTAATTTTATTATTTGGAAATTCTGACGCTTTTGTGACCCTTTTTTCATCAAAAAGCTCTACAATTATCTTTGGTAATTTATTTTTCGTCAATTCCTCAAAATCTCGATTTTATAATATCAGAAATTAATTTAGGAAATTCATTCCAATCTTTAACCGTTAATAATTGCCCTCCCGCCACTTTTACCATTTTTTCGGCTTCTTTCAAATCAAAAGAAGTTTCGGGGCAAACTAATATGAAATCTATTCCAAGAGAGCGAAACATTCTCAATTCTTCCATTGCTTGTTGAATGTCATAAATTTCGGCATCAGTAAATAACACATTTAACTTTTCGCGTGAACTAGAATTTTCTTTAAACTGTTTTCTAGCCCATTCAAGGGCACTTTGTATTCTAGTTCCACCTCTCGCAGTTATAGTTAGCAAGTCTTCCGCCAGTTTCTCTAGATCCCCCTTTTTATTCATTTCTTTTAAAACATGAGTATCTGATTCAAAAAAACATATAGCTAATTCGTCCTTTCTTAACCCATATACCAGCATTGTTGCACATATTGCCATGTAAGCTAATTTTTCTCCTGACATCGAGCCACTGATATCTAATTCAAAGCATGCTGATCTCATCCCTTTAGCTGTTTCAAACACGTAAAAATCATCATATGTTATATGATCTAATTCCTTGCCTTTTTCCAGTAAATTATTGATTGTCTCTTCTAAATCAATATTTTCAAAATCATCACCAATTATATATGGTCTGACTATATTTATGGGTATAGGTCCAGTATTAGCACTCCCTAAACGAGCTCTTGAATAATAAATTCCTAAATCAATTAACATCTTTTTAGCTAATTCCTTAATCTTCTCTTTGGGTGCATTTGGTAATTTATTCCGATGAATAAACCATTGTTTTAGCAGATTTTCTCCACTTCCAGCGGATAAACATGATATCATTTTTTCTTGCCCTTCTTTTCCCCCAACTTGATTAGCAGCTTTTACTGCTTCGTTTAAGTTGAAATGACCAAGGGCACCCATAGCATCCCGATTGTTACTTGCTAAGGCACTGCTCATCAATTCTTTTAATCTATCAGGATTTAGTTGATCTTGAATTTGGTTCATTAGATTTGAAATTCTTTGAAAGTCTGCTTTATTCTTCTCGATCATTTTTTTTAATAATTGATAATTAGGTTCAATGAGTTCATGGATTTCTTCTTCAGGCATATTCAATTTTTCCCCAACTTTTCTGATATCATCTGAATTAGGATTTAATCCAAGTTTTCTTAAGAATTCTGTAGCATTTCTTAATTGTTCTGCGTTTTCACACTCTTCTAATGTTTTTTTAACGAGATTAGGAATGGCTTGGTTGATTTTTTGGCTACAATGTGGATTTGCACAACTATTCATTAGTTGTTGAAGTTGATGTGTTAATGATTTTAAAGCTTCAAACTTAATATTTTGGTTTAAAGCATCGTTCACCTCAGATTCTAAAGCTTGATTAAAAAGAGAATTCCAAGCTTTATTAGTAAATGGATTTTTTGCTAAAGTTTCTAAGGAAAGACTATTCGGTGAATTACCTTGTTGTTCTTGAAATTTATTTAATAGTTTTGATCTAATGTCAGTTCCAAAATACTGATCTAAAGAATTAGCTAAATTAAAATTATGTTCAAAAGATGCATTTTTTAATGAATTATTAAGTATATCATTTAAATCAACTTGAGGAGGATTTCCTAATGTTTTAGCAGCATTAAATAATTGATCCAAATTCTTAATTTGATTTTGAAGTTGATTTTTCATATTCTCTAATTGATTTTTTATGTTATCTTCTTTTGAAGCACTATCCATGAATTTCATCGTTTGCAATAGGTCGTCAAGTTTTCCGGAGTTAAGTAATTTATTCAATTCATCAGTAACATCTTGGCCTTTTAATGCTTTACTCGTGATTTTTTCCCATTCTCGCAAGGAATTTTGTTGGATGAGGTCTTCCAGTCCTAAATTTACTGCTGCTTTTATGTCCTCTGGATCTAATGAGTTTATCTTTTGAATTAGCCGTTTCTGTGCTTCCTCTATGAGTTTTTCTAAGGAGGATATTTCTTCTTTGTATATCTCAGAATCGTCATTAAGAAATTGGAGTGATGATTTATATGGTTCTTCTTCCCTATTTTGATTTAATTCATTAATGAAGTCTTCTAATTCTTGAATGGCATCTGAATCAATCGAACTGGATAATTCAATCTCGTCTATCATCTCTTGAATTTGATCTAACTCTGATTGAATCTCTTGTTCTAATTGATCTTGATTTTTCTTATCAAATGATTCTAAATCACCATTAAAAAAGGAGTCCATCATGTTCTTTTTATAATTAGGAAATAAAATCTCAAAGGCCAGATCTTTAGCTAATTCTTGATTATCTGGAAATGACGTGACCATGCTGATTTCAATAAAATCATTTGGTGTAATAATCCCATTTCGATAATATCTGGATAAAATTAATTTTGGAATAGAAAGAACTTGTCGTGAAGAAGGTATTTGGATTATATCTGGATGTTTTCTCATTTTTCTAATGAAATCAACAGCAAACTCACAAGGATTTTCAGGGAAGACACCCAATAAAAGTTACCTCCTATGCTCCTAAGGTTTTATGTATGATATTTTCAATTACATTCTCAGCCTTAACG
>JAGXNU010000250.1 GCA_019894815.1 Promethearchaeota archaeon | reverse complement strand
GTCTTGGACCCGTGAATAGTAGTAAAATTGCGGGTAATAATACAAAAATTCCTCCCCAATAGTACCAGCTAAAAAGGGTAAATATAATTCCCCAAATTAACATCCAAGGAATTTTTGTACCACCTAACGCAAGTGTCCAGCCATACAATGCTTCCCAGTCTTTCTCAGCACATTTACTAGAGAATTTAGGTTTAATAATTGCGAATGAAACGAAAATGAGAATTATTGCACCAATTATGTACCCAACTCCAGTTAGGGATCCAAAACCACCAAATAATGCTAATAAATATATCCCAAAAATCATTTCTATAATTCCATTTATTAATCCAGCTATCCATGCCCATTTTCCTAATCCGGATACTAAAGAAGCATGTTGCCATTCTGGTTTAACTTGTGGTTCTTCACTCATTTTTTTTTCCTCAATACTTGTTTTTAGTAAATTATATTCTGGTTTAACTTGTGGTTCTTCACTCATTTTTTTTTCCCTCAATACTTGTTTTTAGTAAATTATTACCCAAATTAATTAATGGTAGAACTTAACCTTATGTTCTATATTTTGGACTTTAAATATAAAATTAATTGTTTTTTTTTAGAAAAAATTAACAGTTACACATTAAATCGTAAGTATGGTTGCTATTATTTGTCATCAGATTCTAGAATTTCTCCGACATAATACAGACCTACTAAATTTCCTCTCTTTTGGAATTTTCGAGAGACCAGCAAGATGATAACGTGCTCATTTTCATCGATTATTCCAATTTCAACGCCATATCTTACGGATTCTTCAATTAAACTTTCAGCATCTAAACCAGAGAAATCAATATTTTCAATATGAACTGCTTGAACTCCCCATATTAAGGTTAATTCCCTTGAAGTCCTCTTGTTAGGTGTCATTGCAATAATCGGTAAAGGTGGACGGAATTTAGATATCATGCGAGCTCCATATCCTAGTCTTGTTATTACTAATATTTTACCTCTGAAATTTAGTTCTTCCATTTCTTTTGCCAAAGCATGTATTGCATGACCAAGAGTCTGAGTATGTGTCAAGCGACTAGAGTCATAGTCATCAGGCGATCTTAATGGAGTATTCGAGCTAGCTGTTGAGGCAATCTTGTTCATGAATTCAACAGCATTTACGGGATATTTTCCTACAGCGGTTTCAGCAGAAAGCATTACAGCATCAGTTCCATCTATAACGGCATTATAAATATCATTAGCTTCTGCTCGTGTTGGTACTGGCGTATTTATCATTGATTCAAGCATTTGAGTTGCAACTATCACTGGTTTCCCTTCTTTATTGCATTTAATTATCAATTCCTTTTGTTTTATTGGAACTTGATCCGGAGAAATCTCAACTCCTAAGTCGCCCCGAGCAATCATGATTCCATCTGAGACTTCCAATATCTCTTCGAAATTTTCAAGAGCAACAGGACGTTCAATTTTTGCAATTAATTTTATCTCACTATTTCCATAATTTTCAAGCAATTTTTTTACTGTTAACACGTCGTCTCCTCCACCCACAAAAGAAATTGCCACGAAATCAGGATTAATTCTAGCAATAAATTCAAGATCCTTGATGTCTTTTTCGGTAGGAACCTTAGTTTTTAATTCACTGTTGGGAATATTAACTCCTTTATTATTGCTAATGATTCCACCGGCTATAACTTCTCCTACAAGATGATCTCGTTCCTTGCTTTTCACTTTGATATTTATAATCCCATCATTTACATAGAAATTATATCCTTTTTTCATTCCCTTTAAAAATCCTACTAATGGTACTGAAAATTGCTCATTATCCCCGCCCCCGTCAATTTCCTTTTCATATACTCTAACTTCTTGTCCAACATTTAATGTAAACGCTTGATCATCCTTAAATTTTCCAACCCTGATTTTAGGACCTTGAATATCCGCAAGAATCCCTACTTTATCACTAATTTCTCTAATTCTCTTGAATAATGTTTCCTTTTCCTCATGAGAACCATGTGAGAAATTTAATCTAAATATATCAACTCCAGCATCAATCAATTTTCTGAGTACTTCTTTCGAATCTGAAGCTGGACCAATAGTGGAAATTATTTTTACTGTATTTTCACGAAAAGACATGGTATTTCAAAATTTTAATTATTTCAAAATCTTTAAATTAACTATTAATAATATTATCTGTGGTTTTTAATCATTTTCCATTTGGGATGTTATTTTTTCTAAGGTTTTTCGGAACCTACTTCTTACTTGCTTTAAGAGGTCAATAATGCCTTGAAGATCATCTTCATGCTCAATTTCCTTTAAACATAGTAAATTCACCCTTAAATGTTTTGGTATTAATGAAAATTGAAGTAATCGTAGATTGGGTTCATCTTTAATAGTGGTTCTTGCTAAACTCACAAGAAAATCGGAACTTTGTGTGGCTAATTTTATACAAATAAGATATCTCGATTTTCCGTTTTTAGATTTGACAATTATTAAATAAAACTGCCTTAAATCTCCCGACAATTCATATAAACGATTTATCTGAAGTGTTAATTGGGTACCATTGATGATATCTGAAAGAGGAGGATACTTTTCTTTTAATCTACGAGAATCTCTCAACAACTTCTCTTTAATTTTACTTCCTAACTCTTTTTCTTTACCATTTTTTTTTGCCATTAATATTCAATTCCCTTTCTATATATAACAGATTTGCATGAGAAATAAATTATCTTAATATTAATCGTTTATGGCAAATTCAAGATAATATATGCTTCCATTTATAATACAATCCATTTCTAATTTTTTTAGTCGAAACAATTATATAT
>JAGXNU010000024.1 GCA_019894815.1 Promethearchaeota archaeon | reverse complement strand
CGTTATAAGTCTTTCTGCCATCCTGGCATAGAATTCTTAGGATTTCTTTGTCAATTTCGTCAACATCTTTCATGATAAATCTATATTTTTAGACTATTAATTTAAAATTTGATATAGTTTGAGTAATATTTTATGAAAATTATATTATATCCTCTTAAATTAATTGGTACTTCCATATAAAACTATTTCGAAAGATCGAAAGATACGATTATTATCATAATCAATTAAAATAATGATATTTTTATCAATATATAATTAGAAAATTACTATCAAATGGTTTTAATGTCTCAAAATATTAGTATTATTCCAGAACCGGTATTAATTCAAGTAAAAGGGGGCTATTTTCAATTAGATAATAAAACCCTTATCCTTTATGATGAATATTGCGAAAAATTAGCGAAATTTTTAGAGAAAGACTTGTTACGTTATTGTAATTTAAAAATAACTCTTAATCAATTAAAGCACGAATTTAAAGAAGCAAAAAGTATCACCTTACAAATTGATTTAAGTCTTTCTGCTCTTCTTGATGAAGCATACGTACTAAAAATTAATGAGAAGGGGGTTATTATTAATTCAAGAACTTTACGAGGAATTTTTTATGGAATTCAGACTTTAAAACAAATAATTTTAAAAAGTCTTGAAATTCCTTGTTTGGAAATTGAAGATTATCCGAGATTTTTTTGGCGTGGTTTCATGTTGGATGAAGCACGTCATTTTTTTGGCATGGTCGAGGTCAAAAAAATCTTAGATGCGATGGCTTTTTTTAAGTTTAATATCTTACATTGGCACTTAACGGATGATCAAGGTTGGAGGATTGAAATTAAGCGTTATCCTTTATTAAAAGAGATCAGTTCACGAAGAGAGGGAACATATACTGGCGCAAGAAAATTAATGTCTGATTTGCAAAAAGATAAATCTAAATCTGATAATATTCCAGTATCAGGATTTTACTCTCAAGAACAGATTAAGGAGATTATTCAATATGCCGATGATAGGTTTATAACTATAATTCCTGAAATAGATTTTCCTGGACACGTCCGATCGGTTTTAGC
The DNA here is from genome assembly GCA_019894815.1 of Promethearchaeota archaeon. Taxonomy (GTDB): domain Archaea; phylum Asgardarchaeota; class Lokiarchaeia; order Sigyniarchaeales; family SOKP01; genus SOKP01. The sequence goes on along the minus strand of JAGXNU010000024.1, from coordinate 14,800 downwards.
CGCTTTTCCCGAATTAAGTTGTACTGGTGGACCATTTAAAGTAAGTCAGAATTTTGGCGTGCATAAAGATGTCTTTTGTATTGGTAAAGAAGAGGTATATGAATTTTCAAAGAATGTATTAATCGAAGTAATGGATTTGTTTCCAACAAAACTCATACACGTTGGCGGAGATGAGGTGCCTACAAGAAGATTCAAAAAATGCTTGGATTGCCAAAAATTAATGAAAAGAGAGAATTTAGAAGATGAAAAACAGCTTCAACCATATTATACTTCGAAAATTTCGAAATTCATTGAGGAAAACGGTCATAGGTTAATAGGATGGAATGAAATTCTTAATAGTGATCTCGGTGAAAAAGCAATCTGTCAATTTTGGGCAGGTGATTTTGCTACAGCAATAGAGCACATTAAAAGAGGAAGAGAAACAATAATGTCAGATATGAGGTTTGTCTATTTGAACTATCCATATAAATTGACTCCTATTGAACAATCTTATGAATACGATCCTATTCCGGATGATTTACCAACAGAATATCATAGACATGTACTCGGAATTGAGGCTTGTCTTTGGACTGAATATGTTAAAAATACTGAGATTTTAGAATATCAAGTCTTTCCTCGTTTGATAGCGATAGCTGAAACGGGTTGGACGTTGAAACGTAATAAAAATCTTGATTCGTTTATGGAGAGATTAAACTTAATATTGAAGATGTTGGATGATTTTGAAATCAATTATGCAAAAGATGAGGATTACGAGGTACAATTTTAAAATATATTAATAAATTTGCCCCGAATGTTCAATAATTCATGTAATATAGTTAGATTCTTAATAATTGAGACGTTCCTACGCATACTAACTCTCCTTCTTCATTTCTAATTTTTGATTCACAGAATAATACATTTTTACCAGCTCGTAAACATTCTGCTGATGCAATAACCATGCCTTTTGAGACAGGTTTCAGAAATGATACTTGTAAGTCAATAGTTGTAACAAATCCTACAAAATTCGTAGCTGAGAAAGCAGCACATGCACAAGACGCGTCAATCATCGATGCTAAAACACCACCATGAATCATTCCATTTTGGGATAATTCTTTTCTCATAAAAAGTTCAATTCTTGCCTTTCCATTAGCAATCTCTTTGACATCCATTCCAATTGTAGAATAGTATGGCATATGTTCATATATATCTTCAATAATTTTTTCCATCTTCAAAATCATCACCAATTTAAATTAAGTAAAAAGCAAATAGAATAAAGAAATATTAAACAAATAGTTTTTTTATAAAATGAGATAATGCGTATTGAGAGATAATATACTTTATCAAGAAATTAAAAAAAAAAAAAGGTTAAGGTGAGAAGAAATCCACGTGATGAGATGCCATGGGATTTTTATCCGTACATTGCACTCCAAATTGGCATAATTCGCAACCTACAATAGAAATATCCTTTTTCAGTTTCCAATTAACCCGCCGTGTTTCTGTTTTTAAACTTGAACGAATTTGGGGGATAATTTTCCTTGCAAGTTTCATCCTATATTTATTACACTTAATTTTATTATAGCCTTTTTCTGTAATAGCATTTACAGGACATTTTTCCGCGCACTCTTTACATGTACCTTTTGCGTAATACAAGCAGTTAGCATACGGTTCTTGGGTCTTACGAGGTGTAATTTTGAGAGGAGCATTTGTAATTATAGAACCTAATCGAATATTACATCCTAATTCAGTAATGAGACCTTCGTGTAATCCTAAGGTTCCTAATCCTGAAGCGAATGCAATATATCTTTCTGACCATGTTGTATAGAATTTTCCCTTTAAAACAATAGTGTAAGCATCACTTAACATTCCAGAAGTTGCATCGTATCCCTTTTCATTTAGCATTTTTATGGTTTTTAAAATACAAACCCATTTGAATTCATTCCCAAAATTTCTTGCAATAGTATATATTTCAGCTGGTTTTCTCAGGCGACGGGAATCAATTGGATTAATGCTTTCATCTCGTATTTTTTTATCAAATGGAAAAAGAATAGAAATCGTTGAAAGATTTGAAATGCTATTGTAATCTTGTCCGCATGCTAGCCACATCTCTAATGGAGTTAAGTGTTCTGGGCCAATAATTTCCTTATATTTTTGAAAAATTGGATCACCGGCTTGAGCGACTCCAATCAAGGGGGGAGCAAATATTTTTCCCCCACCATAAGACTCTGGAAGGCGATTGAGCTCACTAGTTTCAAATTCTCTTTTTAAAAATTTAATTATTTCATCATTCATTTCTAATCTCGTTGATTGTGGTTGTTCCATTTTTTATCAGATTTAATTTGTAATTTATTCTTGTCGTTTAATAATAAGGATAGATTGATTTTTAAACAATTTTGTAAAGTAAAAAATTTTTTCCATAAAAGTATAAATATAAGTTTGAGACTTTATTTTGATTTATATATTTTTGCTTAGCAAAACTAAAAAAGGGGAAGCAAATTTAAATTCTAAAAAATCTTCTATTATATATGACAACCGTAAATATTTCTAATCATGGACGAATCACGATTCCATCAGAGATTCGAAAAAAGTATGGGTGGAAAGATGGGGACAAAGTCATGATTATAGATCATCCATTAGAAGGAATTAAAATTTTACCTCATCTCACGGAAGAAAGTTTAGAATCAATTATAGATAAAGAATTTGGTATAAAAATCGCCAAAGAAATTTCAAAAGAACGAAAAAAAGAGATAAAATTGGAAAAAGAAAGGTTATATAAAAAAAATAACTCATGAAGAACACAATATTTCTCGATACAGGTGTCATTAGTCTTTATATAAGTAATCATGAAGAGATCCTCGAAGAAATTCGAGTAAAAAAAAAAAAAAATTATCAATTTATTGCATCAGAATTGAATTATATTGAACTTTTTAATCACATTTGTAGAGAAAAAGGAAAGGTTAACGCACAGATTATCATGGAAAATCTTCGTAGAGAAGAAATGATAACTTTTTTACCTGTTAGCAATAAAATATCAATTTTAGCTGGTGAGATTAAATGTAAACATTGGAATCTTTCATTGGTAGACGCTGTAATCACTGCCGAAGCCTTAATAAGAAAAGTACCAATTTATACTACAGAAACTCATCTTATCGATGTAGAAAACCTAAAGATCAAAAAAATCAATTTTTGATTAATTTATTTAAATCGAATTTTTGATTAACAAAACATAAATTATTACAATATTCATTGAAAAACTATATCAACATTTTAATATATTTTGAATTACTATATTAAACATGAAGTTTTATCTCAGCAAAATGACAATATTTTTAAATTGAATTTCCTTTTTTAAATTATAAAAATCAAAATAATGTGATATCATGATTACAAAAAATGATCCTAAGAGAAAGGATTTATGTGAATCGGTAATAGAAAAGGTAAAAGAGAGCGACATTAAATTCCTTTATCTCCAATTTACCGATATCCATGGGATTATCAAATCTTTTGAAATTAACGCGAAACGATTGGAAGATTGCTTCGAAATTGGTGCGAGTTTTGATGGCAGCTCTATAACCGGTTATGGTGCTATTGAAGAATCTGACAAAGTCGCCTTACCGGATCCTAGCACCTTTTACCGTCTACCTTGGAGAACAAATAACAACAAAGTAGCTCGCGTGATATGTGACATTTACTCACCTGGAGGAGAGCGATATGAGGGAGATCCCCGTTATATCTTACAAAAGGCAATGAATAAAGTAGAGGATCAGGGTTATAGATTTTATTGCGCACCAGAGATGGAATTTTTTATCCTTGACCAAGAAGATCATAAAGCCGCATTCAAACCCTCTGATATGCGAGGATATTTCGATTATGATCCGTATGATATCAATGAAAAAATGCGCTACACGATTGCTCAATATTGCGATGCAATGGGTATTGAAATTGAAGCCTTACACCATGAAGTTGCTTATGGACAACACGAAGTGGATTTTAGGTACGATGAAGCTGTCAATTCAGCTGATAATACAATAACAATCAAGACTATAATTAAAACTGTTGCAGCTCAAAATGATTGCGTGGCAACTTTCATGCCCAAACCCTTTGATGGGATTAATGGATCAGGAATGCATATTCACCAGAGTCTTTGGAAAAATGGAAAAAATGTTTTTTATGAAGAATCTGACGATCAAAAAATATCTTTGTTGATGAAAAAATGGATTGCCGGTCAATTGCATCATGCAAAAGCCATGTGCGCCGTTTTAAGCAGCTGGCCAAACTCATATAAACGTTTAGTACCTGGTTATGAAGCTCCCGTATATATTGCTTGGGGATTTCGGAATAGATCACCTCTTATACGAGTCCCTGATTTTCACGGAAAACCTAGCGCAGCTAGATGTGAAATAAGATGCCCAGATCCTGCAGGAAATCCCTATCTCCAGTTTGCTGTACTAATTTCTACAGGTTTATATGGTTTATTATCAGATGATCTCAAAATTCCTGAACCCACTGATCGAAATGTATATCATCTCACAACGAAAGAGATGATCAAAGAAAACATCAACTCACTTCCAGGAAGTCTTAGTGAAGCATTAATAGAATTCTCCAATTCAGAGCTCATGGAAGAAATATTTGGGGAACAATCTTTTAAAAATTTTTATTATGCTAAACTAGAAGAAAATGATAAATATCGCCTTGTTGTAAGTGACTGGGAAAGAAATAGGTATATCAATAGATTATAATTAATTTAGCTCTTCAACATTAAAACTTGAAGAGCTTCTTCTATAATTTTTAATTCTTTTTCTAACTGTTCCTTGGTAATTACAAGTAGCATGAGCATTCGAATGATATTACCAAATTTACCACATCAAGGATTATATTCTCCACTTATCTCCTATAGCTTTTCTTCAGTAAATCTAAAACGTCTTCTTTTGTTGCAACTATAGGATGAAATTTATAATTTTGTGTAATAAATGAATCATTTGCTATAGCTTCTAATTCTGATTCAGGAACACCTTTTTCTTCAAAACTTAGATACATGCCAATAGTTTTTAGAAAATTGTCCATTTCAATACATGCTTTTTCCGCAGCTACTTTATCAGATTTAGTCTTGAGCGAAGGATTAAACATTCTTCCAATCTTTGCATACTCCTTTATTGCATGTTCCCACGTCCATTTATTAATTGCTGGATACATCAAAGCTAGAGCTTCTCCGTGCATGATGTTTTTTACATGACCCCCAATCGCCATGTCTATACTATGACTTAAAACAGTTCCACAATTACTGATAGCTAAACCACCTTGTGTTGCTGCGAACGAAAGTGCTTCTCTTGCTTCTTTATTATCACCATTTTCAACTGCTATTGGAAGATATTCAATTACGAGTTTTATAGCATCATATGCGATCAGATTGACATGATGTGACTGAACAGTTTGGTAAAGAGTACATTCAAATGCGTGTGCAAATACATCAAAACCAGTGGAAGCAGTTAAATGAGAAGGCATGGTAGTAGTCAATTCAGGATCAATAATTGCTACTTTCGGACAGATTTCCCAAGCTGCAAGCGCAGATTTAGTTTTTAGTGATTCGTTCTTTATAACGCTCATGTTAGTAACTTCAGCACCAGTACCTGCAGTAGTAGGAATTGCGACAATTGGTAATATATTCTTTCTATTTACTCTTTGTTCTCCCCCTAATCTATATTGCCAAATATCACCCTCATGGGTAGCTCCAATTGCGATTCCTTTAGCAGAATCAATACTTGATCCACCGCCCACCCCTAAAACTACATCAACGCCGTTATCTGCAGCCATTTTAGATCCAGCGTTTATACAATCTGTAGAAGCACTTGCAACTACACCATCAAAATGAATTACTTCCATTCCTGCTTCAGTGCAAACGTCCTTTATTTTTTCAAATAAATATTTCATTACTGGGATGGGTTTCTCGGTTACTAACAAACATTTTTTACCAACACGCGAAACAATTTTACCTGTTTCTTTCAAACGACCCCAACCAAATCTTAACTGAGTTGGTTGATTAAAATTAAAACTTTTCATAATCTTTCATTTAGTTTCCTTTTTTTTATATTTTTTGTAAATGGTAAATTCCCACTTTTTTTTCTTATTCTGCTCTGCTGAAGTACTCCAACCATAAGACATCTTAAATTCTTCTTTCCATGGTCCAAAAGATTTCACATATTCTTGCTCCAACGCTTTTCAAATAGAAATATGCCGTGTCCTCTCTCACATATCGAATAATACATTGTTTTAAGCCCATTTGTTTCAGATCCCATAGGCACCATTTAAGCAGCAGAGATCCTAATCCTAACCCTCTCATTTTTTTATTAACACCTGTTGGACCAAAGGCTCCTGGAAATCCTACCGAATGAGTTGCAAACCCCAATATTTTATCATTCGTTACATCTTGAGCAATGAAAGTCGAGTTAGGTTCATTTTGAAAAGAGGAAGCTACCTCTTTTGGCCAGAAAGATTTCTGGTACATTGCGGGCATGAAAGAGAGGGGGATTAATTCTTTTTTATCTTCATCAACAATTCTGCTAATTTTATACCCCTTGAGTTCCGATGGAGGTTTTACACTTGTAAAATGTTCTAAATTCACGCATAAATTAATTCTTTCATGCTTTTTTTTAAAGCCTTGCTTTTTCAGGAAAAAGAAAGCTTCAGTTTGTCTTGGATCTAACCCGGGATACCAATAGTCAGGCGCAGAAACCATGACATCAAATTTCATAAGATAACGTTTATAATTTGAATTTTTAACTCGTGTCAAGAGCTCATTATACAGGTAAGTCCCAATTCCTTTAAGGCGCCATTTTTTATTGACAACAAAGAACTTTAAAGTGGCAATATTCCTCAATTTCTGAAAAACGTAGGGTTTTTTTATTACAACCATAAAAAATGCGATAATGTCATCATTATCATTCAAAGCTACCATGCTAAACTCTGGGATGAAGTAATTACTCTTCAGTGTTGCATTTTCAAATGTTTTAAGTGAATGAGAAACGAATGATACATTATTCTGACACATCGAGTGTACATTATTTAAATTGTTCTCATTGAGAACTTCAAATCTTAGAGATTTTATTCTTAAATTTGAGGTCATAAGATGTTTTAATATCAAATATTAATTTAATTTTTTTAATCTCTTTCCTTGTTAAGAACATCATAACAAATTTGATAAGTGTCTTCTCTGACTCTTTCCAGTCTATTTAACACAATTAAAAAAAAATTATTCTTCATATTTCCATATTCCATAACCTAATATGAAGAAAACCCCAATACTAACGAATGTTCCGAGCTTTTGCATGAGCACCATTAGATTCCTGTCCGATGATAGATTAACTAGAGCAATAATTTGCGTAACAAAGTAGAAAATTGTAAAAAGAGCAAATATTGTCGCATAGATATTTGAGAATTCTTTGTTTTTAAAAAATGCGATAGTAAAACATACGCTCATAACAAAAGCACATATATAACCGATCAAGACGAATATCATGTGCGGCGTATATAATACATCAGCAGGAGTGGACGCTATTCCTATGTATGACAACGAAAAAATAACACCTAAAATAAATCCAATTTTACTTGCGTATTTTTCTATCTTTCCTCCTGAAAACAATTTAGAAAGTATGAGATAAAAGGGTATAAAGAAAACAGCGTACACTATTAACGCAGTTGATAAAAACACCATAGAAGTTATATTAAGAAGGCCTGACCACGCTATAATTCGTCCTGAATCGCTGAGAGTATTTCCCCAAAACGAATATCCTATAAGGGCGGGATTATCGCGCGTACCACCAGCGTAAAAAATCATAGCTAAAAAGACTAAGATTAAAAACAAAACTTGCCCAAGGATCATTCCTATTACTGTTTTATTTTTCCAATTTTTAATGTTCATAATTGATATAATTACTTGTTTTTAATTAGAATGTACTTATTAATGATATAAAAAGAATTTGAGATTATTGTTTATTAATGTATCTACATAAGAATAATAAAGCTTACTACATGTTAGATCTTCTCATATCTTCAATGTATTGAAGAGATTGATGCCTGAAATACGTGTTATAAAGATTAGCATAAGTACCTTCACGTTTCATTAGCTCATCGTGATTTCCTTCTTCCACTATTTTCCCATGATCAAGAACAACAATTCTGTCAACATGTCTAACGGTCCATAGGCGATGAGCAATAATTATTGAAGTACGACCTTCTATCGTCTTTTCTAAAGCATCTTGAATTTTGGTTTCAGTAAATGGGTCTACTGAAGCCGTTGCTTCGTCTAAAATAAGAATTGAAGGGTTTTCTAACAATACACGTGCAAAAACGATTAATTGGCGCTGTCCCATTGAGAGTAGAGATCCTCTTTCACGAATGTTTGTTTTTAACCCTTTAGGAAGGCTTTTAACCCACTCAGACCCACCACTAATTTCCAATGCGTTCATTAGATCCTTCTTTGAGGCATTTTCATACCCATATTTGATATTATTTTCGACGGTATCCGCCCATAAGAATGGAGTTTGCGGGATAATGCCAATGTGTTTTCTATACTCTGTAAGATCGTATTCTTTTATGCTTTTCCCATCAACTAAAATATCTCCACCTTGAAATTCATAAAATCGGGCAATAAGTTTAGCTATGCTTGATTTACCTGCTCCTGTGTGTCCTACAAGAGCTATAGACTCTCCAGGATTAACTTTAAGTGAAAAATTATCAAATACTTTTTTACTCGTATCGTATTGAAAATTTAAGTTTTTAAATTCGATTTCACCCTTTAATTTTGAAGGTATAATGTTATTTTTTTGAACGACAGCTGGTAAAGTATCTATTAGCGCGAAAATTCTCTCCGAAGCAGCCATACCAGTTTGAAACATGGGCCAGAAAGATGCTATAATAAGTAAGGGAAAAAATAGTAGATTTATGCTTTGAATGAAGAGAACTAATTCTCCTACTCCAACAAATCCTTCAATTACAAAGTTACTTCCTATTAAAATTAACAACATCGTCACAAAACCTTGAATTAAGCCAAGAGTAGGATAGATAGCATTCAATAAGAACGCTCTTTTTAAATTCACTTTATAGGATTGGTTATTCACTTGAAGAAAGTCATCATAAACTTTTTTTTCTCGCCTAAATGTCTTTGCAATTTGGATACCAGAAAAACTTTCTTTTGTATACGCGTTTACTGAAGCTAAGGCACGTTGTCCAAAAAGAGTCATTTTTCTCGCAAATTTCCTAAATGACAACGCTGCTACAAAAAATAAAGGGAGTGATATAAGGAGAACGAGAGTTAAAACCACATCCACAGTAAACATCACTGTTATTAAAAGAAGTAAAACTACAACAGAGGAAACTACCTCAATTGACATTCCAACAGTTTCTCCGAAGTCTCTTGAGTCTGTGTTAATTCTTGAAACTATTTTTCCTAAAGGATTTTTATCAAAAAAAGACAAATCGTGATTAACGACTGATTTGTGAGCGACCATTCGTATATCTAGCACTACATTTCCAACAACTCGAGTTGAGTATATTTGTCTTATATAATTAAAAATCCAACTTGAAATATTAAAAACGAAGATAATCACAATTAAAAGGATTACATATAAGAAATCTGGAGTTGTTTCTAAATTAGTAATTATCAGAGATGTTATTATCGGTTGAAAAGCCGTAGTGAGCGATGATATTGTAAGGAAGATAATAACCACTAACATCGCTCGTTTATAAGGCGAGAAATAAGATACAATTCGTTTCAGTAAGTCTTTATCTTGATATTTTCGATCGTATTCTTCTGCTTCAAGACCTACCCACATACTATTTTCTCACCTCCTTAAGTAACTGATCTTCTTTGATATCGAATTTCTTCACGAAAATTTTTCGATATTCTTCAGATGTCTTTAATAATTCTTCATGGTTCCCTTTAGCGACTATTTCACCACTTTTTAAAACTAAAATTAAATCAGCCCACCTAATTTGTGATAATCGGTGCGTTATTAACATTGTAGTACGATTTTTCAGAATGTTATTAATTGCAAACTGAATTTTGTCCTCTGTGTTAGAATCAATAGCTGAAGTTGAATCGTCTAAAATAAGAATCCGCGGATCGGATAAGAAAGCTCGTGCTATGGCAATTCTTTGTCTTTCTCCTCCACTAAGCTGAACTCCTCGTTCTCCTACCTTCGACTGATATTCTTCAGGCAACTCGCTGACAAAATCATGAGCTTGTGCTTGTTGAGCTACATTAATAACTTGCTCCAATGAACTTACTCGCCCAAAAGATATATTATCAAAAATCGTAGTAGAGAATAAGAATACATCTTGCTCAATATAAGAAATTTGATCTCGTAAAGATTGTAAAGAGTATTCCCTAATATCGCGTCCATCAATTAATATTCTACCATTAGAAACATCATAGAGCCGCGAGATTAATTTAGTTAGCGTGGTTTTTCCAGATCCAGTTGTACCGACTATCGCAACTGTTTGCCCAGCTTGAACTACAAAGGAAATATCTTTTAACACCGGTTTTTTACTACCAGGGTAACTAAAATCTACCTTCTCAAACTTTATATTTCCCTCGAAAATAATTTCTTTGCCTTCTTTGTTTTCGTCAATCTCAGTCTTTTTATTCATTAACTCAAGTAATCTATCTGCACTTGATCCTGCTAAACGAAAGATGGCAAAAACAAACATAGAAATATTTGTAGGAAAACGTAACAATCCCAAAATTCCTATAAAAGCAATAATTTGCCCAATATTTATTAGCCCGAAATTAAATAACACAATACTATGCGCAAAACCTGCAGTTATAACTAATGCCAAAACTAAAATCGGGAGATACTTTGCTTGTAACTTACCTTGCTCGATAAACGCTTTTTTATAATTTTTAGCATGTGTAAAATACTTTTTCATCTCTTTTTCTTCTTGAACTGTAGCTTTCACTACTTCGATGCCCGATAAGGTCTCGCTTAAAGAAGCAGTCATTAATCCAAAATTTCCCCTTAAACGGGCCGTTATAGGTCCAATTTTACGTGAATAAGACCTCAATAAAATAAGAAATGTGATAGAAAAGAATATAGGTTCAATTATTAACTGAAGAGGGTAATATAAGATAATGTAAATAATTGGAATAAATAAATATGTAAAAGATTCTACTATTAATGAGAGAGCAGGGCTGATTAAAAAATTCAACATCCGTACATCATCAGTTACTCTAGCCATTAATTCTCCAATTTTCATTTCCTCGTGAAAGGATTGGCTTTTTCCTAATAGATTTAAGAAGAACTCTCTTCGGGCATCTCTTTCTAACCTCTGCGCTAAAATTTCTATTAACATGCGGCTACCAATTCTCATTAAAGGACCAGTTATTCCTAATATAAATAAAAACAAAATATAATTTCCTAATAAAGCCGTCATTCCACTCAAAAGTGCTGATATTGTTTCGCCTATTATAATAATTGTGATAGAGGATAAATTAGCAGAAAGGATTATTGTAAAAAATACAATTACTATAAATAATTTATTTGATCCGTGAAAAATATGAGCCAAGATCCATCTATTAGACCCTTTTTTCCTAGCTTTTGCAAATGGGTCTTTACCTGGGGAAAATTCTGAATATTTGGAATCTTTTAAGTTTGCTGACATAATTTTATGAGAATTGACAATAAAATTAAAATGAATAATGGATAAAATAAGTTGTATTTATAGAATATAACTAATCTAAAAATCAAGATTCAACGTTTAAGGAATAAAATAGGATTTACAGAATATTTTTTACTTTTAACATTAATCTCGCAATTGTCTCAAAAATGTTATCAACATTCTCTCCCGTCTTACTAGAAGTTTCAAAATACCCTTGTAAGTTGCGAGATTTAGCGAGCTCAATGCCTTCATCAGTAGATATTGACCGTTTTTCTTCCAAATCTAACTTGCTTCCTACCATGATGATTGGAATTTGAATATTTGAAAATTTCATTTCCTTAATAAAAAATGAGAGCCAATCATCGATGTTCTTAATGCTAAAGTGTCTCGTTAAGTCGAACATAAAAATTCCCCCTTGAGTGTTCTTAGCAAAGCTTGGAAAGAGCACTTTAAATCGCTCCTCACCAGCAAAATCCCAGATTTGTAAATTCACATTTGCATCATCGACTTTAACATCTTTTACGCTAAAATCTGCGCCGATGGTCATTTTTAAATCTTGATCAAAGACTCTGTTAAGAAATCGGTGTGTAAAAGTCGTTTTACCAACCCCTCCATCCCCAAAAATACATAATTTGTACCGATTTGAATCGTTCAATTAATAAACACCAACTTTAAATTTCTAAAACTGAATTATTTATATCCATCTAATAAAAGTGCTCTTTATTAAATTATTATATTCCAATAATATCAATGTGATAAGTACAATCTAAAAAATATTTAAATTCTCCAAAATCCAACGTTTTATTTGATCTCTCACTTTTCTGTAAACTTCCAACGTCTCTTCTTTAGTTCCATTAGCAGATGAAGGATCTTCAAAAGATTGATGTATCATTTGTTTTGCTCCAGGAAACACAGGACAAATCTTTCTGGCATTATCACACACGCTTATGACTGAATCAAAAATTGTTCAGAACTTAGCCAACAAGGGAAGTGTCATTAAATAAAACATTTCGACATAGAATATAATGAAGCCATTGTTATATATAATCTATATATATAAAATTTTAATCAATCTGAACTATATATCATATATATATATATTTATTTAAAAAAACATTTAGATCATGTCATTTCATATAGAAAACAGAAAGGTTCAGCAAACAGGTGGTAGTAGTTTCATTATATCCTTGCCAAAGGAATGGATTAATGAGCATAACATCAAAAAAGGTGATAGTTTAAGTATACTTTCACAACCAGATGGTAATTTGATGATATCACCATATGCAAGCTCCCAAAAATATGTTAAAGAAAAAATAATTAATGTAGATAAAGATACTACTCCCGATTACTTATTTCGTCTTTTAGTTGGCGTGTATATCATGGGATTTTCCAGGATTATCATACAAACAACTAGGGATCGATTTGAACAACCAATAAAAGAAGTTATTGATTCGTTTGTAAAGATCACGATCGGTACGGAAATAATTGAGGGGACCGCAAACAAAATAATCATTAAAGATTTAGTTAATCCAAAAGAAATGCCCTTTGATAAAACAATTAAACAGATGTACATAAAAGCTAATGATATGCATGAAGATGCTGTAAGAGCTTTAGAATCTGCAGATAAAAATTTAGCTCAAAAAGTAATTGATAGAGATGATGATTTAGATAGATTGAATTGGTTAGTCGAACGCCAATCCCATATCGTACTTAGAGATGTAATTTTATGTCAGAAAATGAACATTACATTAGAGGATGCAAGCAATTTCCAGCACATTAGTAAATCCTTAGAACGCATAGGAGATCACGCCGTAAAAATTGCACAAAACGTGTTGAAGTTAGATTATGAAAAGATTGATAAGACTTTATTTGAGAGTATAATGGAAGCCAGTAAAATTTCCCTAGAACTACTCAATATTAGTCTTGATGCTTGGCTTCAAAAGAACATCATGCTAGCAAATGAAAACATCGAATCCATTAAAAAATTAACTGTAGCATGCGAAAAAATAACTTTCAATTCTGAAAATGTGGGTAAAAATGCTGTCGAAATTGGTTATATTATAGAAAGCATTAGGAGAACAGGAGAATATTCTGCAGACATATCAGAAATCATCATAAATAATCTAATCTAATATAAAGGAAAATTTTAGTAGTATTATGGAGCATAACTATTTTTTACACTAATAAGAGTAGTGGTTGCGTCTAGCCATTTTTGGAGGTCTTCATCGGTCCTACAGTAATTAATAATCTTTTCTAAATCACTCAAATTCCTAAAAATGCATTCAACCATGAGATCCCAACCACCATATACGGGAGTTGAGTACGTTATTTTCCAGTCTTCACTTGATTCGTTCTTATTGAATTCTTTGAGTTTATTAATTATATCCCATTGAGTCCCTATGATTTTTAGCCGAATGAGGACGTATCCACGGTAATAAATTCTTTTAACACCGAATTATGATCTATTTTTATTACAATAGCTATTGATAATTAATACTATTTTAATAAGAAGTTTAATGTTAGACTGGCAAAAATTTTTAACCATAATTTATGGTCGTTAACAATACACTCCTTTTAATCATATAAGGTAGATATCCATATTCTTCTGCGAGTTTTTGAATGGATTTAGTATATAAAGAAATTAAAAATCAACTCCAATTGAACATAACTTTTTTCCTTTTGGACTATTTTGTCCTAATGTCTGGAAACTATTATAAACCATAATAATATAGCTTAATATTAAAAAGATTTCTATAAGATAATAGTGTTAAACCAATACAAAAATCAAAAAAAAAATAATTCTTATACTAATTGTTCTACTTACTCTACTTTTTATCACAAAGAACGGTAATGAACAGAATTCTACTGATCTGTTTAATACAAGAACACCCAATAAATCTTCAATTTATTATGAAGACACAAGTGGATATTCTTATGGAATCCATGTGAATGGAGATTATGCCTCTATTTTTTAATTGTAAAATTTCAGTCTAAATGACTTTTTATTAGAAAAAACTTAGTTAATTAGTTAGTGACTTTTAGCCATAAATTTTGGTGAGATTCATATGAAAAAAAAAATTAATAAAAAAAATGAGGAAAAATTCAAACTTCAAGGAATTATTTGTAAGAGTGATAAGAAATCTTTAAGAAAATTAACGAGAGTGGTGTAAAT
>JAGXNU010000249.1 GCA_019894815.1 Promethearchaeota archaeon | reverse complement strand
TCAAGATGTTTACGTAAATTGAGGGCTTTTCTAATTAAATCAGATAGATCTTCTGGTAAAGGAGTAAAAATATCATTATTTTCGAGTATCTGACTAATTGATTTTCCAGTTACTACTTTTACTAGTGGTACACCATGGGAATCTCTCAATATAACTCCAATCTTTGCTTTGGAGAATCCTCTTTTTGCTAGCTTGACAACTTCAGCCTCTACTTCTTCGGCAGATAACTCAACCCATACTGGCTTCTCTAATCTTGCAGGTCGAGTACTACCGGACTTACCCTTTTTTCTTGAATGCATTCGAGCCATTTTTTGCTTCCCAGATTATAAAATAATTAATATTTGTAGTATCGTTGATAAAATTAAAAAAGAATCATATAAATTAAAATTTTTGAATTTAGCAATTCAAACCACAGAAGCTAAAGAAGATTATTTTTTTCTTGTATTTAGTTAATAATTCTGATTTCTAATCATTTTATATGTATTTCGTACAGATTCATGCCCGATCTCTCCTCCTGCCCCTGAACCTCCAACACTATCACCTGTAATATATAATTTTTTAATACCTTTAATAACATTTCCCGGTCTTTTGAGTTTATGTTGTTCTATGTTTATCTCAACACCATCGACCATTTCTAAGAACAACACTCTTTCATATAATAAATATTGTTCGAGATCAGGAAAGAATCTTAAAATAGCATCCCTTAAACTTTGGAGAATCTCTTTCTTCGTATTTTTATCCTTGATATCTTCTAAATTAGCCGTAGTAAAGAATGTCATTAATGATTTCCCTTTTGGTGCGACTTCTGGAGATAAATTAGATGGAATAAAACCAAACGCAAAAGGGTTATCAAAGAAGAATAATCCATTAATATCACTAATTGGTTTTGATAAGCAAAAATCTATTGAAACACCAGCAGTTGGTCTTAAAGATTTACATTTTTCAATGAATTTTTTTTCGCATAAAGTCTCATCTAATATTGTAAATAATTGTTGAATAGGAATTGTTGAAATTATTGTTTTCCCATATATCAGTTTATCTTCAGTAGAAACACCAATTGCTGTTGAATCTTCTATAATTATTTTACTCACCTCCTCATTTAATCTAATTTCTCCACCATTATCCTTAATTTTATTTAGAAAGGCATTAAAAATTGAGGTCCAACCCCCCTTTGGGTAATAAACACTTCCCAATTCTAAGACTTTACTAATATTATGAAATAATTCTCCCACTGAGGATCTCTCTGGAAATGGATTTACTTGAACTGCAGAACTTGCCATTATTATAAATTTTTGAAATGAGGGAATAATGTTTTCTTGATCAAACCATTGTATTAACGATAGATCGTATAGTTTCTCGAAATCTCTAACATTCATTTTTTTTATTTTAATCATAAATTTTAATGTTTTAATCGTTGGAACCATTTTACTTTTTATTACTGCCATAATTCCACCAGAAGGAAAGATTGTTTTTGTTCCATCATCTAAAAATGCCCATGAAGTTCCAGGTTTTATGAAATTAATTGGTTTATTAATTTCATTTAAAGAAGCTCCCAGAGCACTTTTTGGACCAAATTTTATGGGATGGGGACCAAAATCTAGCTTAAAACCATTTATATCAACAACTCTTGCTCTTCCTCCTATCTCTTTGGCTTTTTCCAGTACTAATACCTTTCCATGTTGAGACAATAATGCACCTATGTGCAAACCAGCTATCCCTGCCCCAATTACGATATAATCATATTTTTCATTCATAATAATCCTTATTTTAATTAGGTATATATCTAAATAAATCTTAAGAAATTATAGTAATTATGGATGATACAAAAGATATGCTTTATTTTATTACAGGTAATAATTTTAAATTTAATGAAATTCAACAATTATTCGAACAAGAAACAATAAAATATAACCTAATTCAAAAGGATTTAAAAACGATTGAAATTCAAGCTGATACAATTAAATCTGTAGCAGAATTTAAGTTAAATAGCGTAAAAGATAAATTAATCGGATCTTCCTTTATCGAAGATTCTGGTTTTTTTGTTGATAATCCATTGAATGGTTTTCCTGGTGTTTATTCCTCTTATGTTATGAAAACAATTGGGAATAAGGGAATACTGAATCTTATAGATAATTATGAGGATAGCAAAGCTCATTTTTCTACAGTTATAGCATTATATTTTAAGCCGTTGAATAAATTATTATTCTTTGAAGGTACAGTAGAGGGCAAAATATCAAGTTTACAGAAAGGGAATCAAGGATTTGGATTCGATCCTATCTTCATTCCAGATGAAATTCCACAAAAAACATTCGCTGAATTAACCACTTCGCAGAAAAATTCAATTTCTCACCGTGGTAAAGCTTGGATGAAATTGATGGATTTTTTAAAAGAAAATTGAATAGCATATTAAAATGTTTGCCTAAAAATATCCATAATTGACTGCCTACTCAAACGCATCAGTATGAAATACATTCCCACAAAACCTATAGCTATAGATATAGCGAATACTCTTAATATCGATTCAACTGGTAAGATAAAATTAGCAGGTAGTTCTGTCATCAAAGCCATATTAGTTTCAAGTAAATAACCACAATATGTGCCGATAAATGTTCCCATTGTTCCCGCTGATAACAGTAATATAAGACTTTCGATTAGGAACATGTTACGGACATTTCTTGTCTTCATGCCCATGCTTCTTAAAATCCCAATTTCAAATTTACGCTCAAGCATGATCGCAAACATGTTGCTAACTAATCCAAAGATTGATATCATTACAGAAAACATTAAGATTATTTCCATCAATGAACTTTGGCGTTCCATCATCTCGACCATGAAGTTTACCTTAGAA
>JAGXNU010000248.1 GCA_019894815.1 Promethearchaeota archaeon | reverse complement strand
ATCTAAACTTATTCTATTTTTTAATGATTCTAACACAAATGTTTGCACCTATTTTTGCTGGCATTTTACTTAGTGCTTTTCCCATAAACCAAATTCTTTGGGTTGATGTAATAGGAATTGGAATCACGATAATTCTTTTAATTTTAATTAAAATACCCCAAGTAAAAGAAATAAGACTTAGAACCAAGGATTATAAACTCGATTCCTTTATAATCCAATACTTTAAGCAATTTATTGAAGGATTTAGAACTATCATAATGATTCCTAGTATTCTCATTTTGTTTGGAGCAATTTTTATTTTAGAATTTTTGAGCTTTCCTTTCAATACATGTCTTTCTTATTATTTTTCTGTTTTACATGATTGGTCAGTATTTGAATATGCGATCATTTCTTCTATTTCGTTTATAGGAATGATAATTGGAATTATTGTATTTGTTATCAAAAAATACTGGAATCCGGTGATTTTAATCTTTTTTCTGTCTATGTTCCTTATATTTATGGGAAATCTAGTGATATTACTCGCTCCATATAGGTCTTTGGATCTCATTGGTATTACTTTTTTTATCAAAGGGTTTTTATTAGTTTTAATTAACACCATATTCCCGACTCTTATTCAATCTAACATACCAAGGAATAGATTAGGACGTGTTAGCGCCATTTATTTTTCTATTACATCCTTTGTACCATTCTTCGCCTCATTCCTATTTACTGTATTGTTGTTTTTTATTTCTGACATCATTCTAATCCTTTTATTAACCACGATAATGGGAATTCTCTCTATGATCGTCCTCTACGTGTTTACGGGAATTAGGAATATAAAGTTTGAAAACTATAAAGTTCTGGATAATATTGAGTATAATTACAATAGAATAAATTAAACCTCAGGTTAATATATTCCAAATTAAATTTAAAGCTTCTATCGATAATTACCAGTAAAAATCTTGATGTAAAAATATAGATATAAAAAAAAAGTTTCTTTAAACAAAACTTTTCAATTAGATTTTCTCTTTCTTTGCTCTCCTTGGTTTGATAATCTTGAAATAGGCAATGCATGAACCTACAGCTGCTACTGACATGATCACAATAATAGTAAAAATAAACCACGGTTCAATTTCCGGCGTTGTGCTTACCTCAAGAATTATTAATCCACCTCCTTGCGCAACATATACATATTCTTCATCAACATCAAGATCATGGGCAGCCATTATATCAACTGTTCTTTCAGCTATTTTTATTATCGAAGATGGATTACTAACATCGAATAATTCAACTCCCGAATTATCAGCAACGTAAAGAAGATCATCTTTCTCTTTAACACCTAATTCTTCTCCTCCGTCATTATCATCGTAAGAATCAAGTAATTGTGGTGTTGTCGGATTAGAAATGTCTATTACTCTTATACCTGCACCCCAGCATCCAAGATATAAGGTATCGTTAGTGATATGGATGTCATTAGCTCCTCCCGTTTGGGAAACTGTCGTTATAAGGAGTGGGGTACTTGGATTAGAAATATCTACCACTTTTAAACCAACTTCAGCATTTGCGAAATAGGCAATATTATCTTTGATTTTAATAGCATCACTTCTAGTATCACTAAACTCCCCTAAAAAAGCAGGATTCGAAAGATCGCTGATATTAAAAACCTTAAATCCCCCTCCAAGATAAGTTAAGCATGCAATTGAATCTGAAACAGCAATTCTGATTGCGCCTCCTGTACTGTCTTGACCTATTGGTTGTGGGCTACTTGGATTAGAGATATTTGAGATAAGAAAACCATTTGTAACCGATGTAATAAAAGCTATATCATTTTCAACAACAAATCCTAAAGACCCTCCTGATAGTATTTCTCCTACTTTTTGAGGATTTTGAGGATTTTGGATATCTATTATCATCAAGCCATCATTATTTGTTACATATGCATAATCTCCAACCACGTGAACATCATATCCAACCTCTATATCTATGAAACCAACCCTATTCAAATATAAACTTTGAGTTGTTTGAGCTCGAGCACTCAATGAAAATATAGAAAAAAAAAGGGTTAAAATAATCAGAGTGATAGAAAGAGGTTTTCGAAATAACCTAGTTAATACCATTTTTCTCTTTGAGAATAGCATCAAATTTGCTCTCCTATTTTTAATAATATATTTCTTTATTTCCATGTAAACTTATAAATTTAATTACAGAAAATGTGTAAACTTGTTCTTTATCGAGATTTTTTAACAAAAACGTTTCAATAGGAACTTATTTATTTACAACCATCTGATATTATGATAATTATATATTCTTTTTTTTTTAAATCAAATAGAACTCGACTTGTTTAAATCTTTATTATTATTAACACCCTTTGTATTCTTCTTCAATGTTTTAATTGAGACAATTGAGATAACTGAAAAAAGTGAAATTATCACAAGAACTAACAATAAATTATACATCTCAAAAGATTTATATGTCTGAGTTGTTCTACCACTATTGATTAATAAATTTAATAAATTATATAAGAGGGAAAAAAATGCTAAATCAATTAGAAGTCGACCTAATTACATTTATATCCGCGTATTCATCAACCCTAATGAATATAACTTTCAGTATTATACTACTGGTTTTTGCGATCTTAATCTATAAGAGAAATTCGTATAAATATGGAATTACGCTCATGATTTCATCAATCATATCATTAGCTTCAAACATAATTTACTTTTCCATTCAATATCCATTCTTGGGTTATCGACTATTCGTTGAATTAGGGTTACCCGTGTCTGAAGTTACTTTAATACTGATGATTTGGAGTTTCGTTTTTGTGAGTTTATACACAACAAGTACAATATTTTTAGTTGTCTCAATATACATGATATATAGGAC
>JAGXNU010000247.1 GCA_019894815.1 Promethearchaeota archaeon | reverse complement strand
TTTCTAAAGATTCATTATTGGCTATTACATAATTTCCCTTTTCATAAGCAATTACTGCATCATATTTTTGTTTGTATTTTGCTCTGTAAATATCTAAAAATATTGATTCCCAATAATTAGAGAAATCTACAACGTCTTCAGAAAATACTTTATTTAGTGGATACCAATTTTCAAAATCTGCATGATATTGAGCTATATTACCTGGATATTCAATTTGAGTATGTCTATTTTGAAGTGCTTGCACAGCATCAAATAATATAAACAAGAACTCGTTATTAGAAGTAGCATTTCTAATTCTATCCTCATAATATGATTTTAAATCTAACCAGTTATATCCATGGGTTCGTTCTTTTAACCAAATATAGGGATAGTTTCTTTCAACGAAATTATAAAATGAATTAAAGTCCTCAAGCCATTCATCCACACCCATATTTGAAGGATGGTTTGAGTTATTGGTCTTATTAAATTTAAATAGAATAAAAATTGTACTTGGAAATACTATAATGATTATTAAAGATAATGAAAGAATAATTATTAGATTTCTTTTACCAATTTTCATTATTCCTCATTAATAAAGAGGTTAGAAATTAATTATGAAGAAATGAAATAATAATCATTTTTAATTTTTCTATAGTCCAATATTTATTTCTAATTTTCACAGTAAATGGACTAATAATTATAATAGGGATTATTAAGAGATTTATTACCAAACTAATTTTCCTCAATTTTATTTTAATTTCTTCCAAAATCTTCTTTAGAAGCTATTTTATGCTTTTAATGTGAACAACGGAAGAAATATGATAAACTCACAGAAATTTAGAATTTCTAATTTACTAAAATTGATTAATTAAAAACTATTTAACTCATTAATGGAACATCTTAACTACATCCCTGAATGGGCAAAAACGGCTATAGTATATCACATATATCCTTTAGGCTTTTTTGGAGCTCCCAAATATGGTAAAGATGAGAGTGGTAAGGTTGATCGGTTATTAGAAATTAGAAATTTTTATAATCATTTCAAAAAATTGGGAGTAAATGTAATTCAGTTTGGACCTTTATTTGAATCTGTATCTCATGGTTATGATACGGTAGACTATATGAAAATAGACCATCGTTTAGGAACTAATGATTTATTTGAACAAATTACTACTGAGCTTCACAACATGAATATTAGAGTTATAATTGATGGGGTTTTTAATCATGTTAGTAGGGAATTTGTTTCTTTTAAAGATATTCAAGCCTATAAAGAAAAATCTTGGCAACGAAATTGGCATTTTATCGATTTTTCAAGAGATAATCCTTACAAGGATGGTTTTGATTATCAAAATTGGGAAGGGCATTATGAACTTGTAAAATTAAACTTAAATGAAAAAGATGTAAGGGATTATCTTTTTTCAGTTAGCAATTATTGGTTTAAAGAAATTGGAATAGACGGTTGGCGTTTAGATGTAGCCTATCTTGTTGGCGCCAATTTCTGGCGAGAATTCAGGCAAGTATGTAAAAAAGCAAAACCTGATTGCATTTTAATTGGAGAAATGATTCATGGTCCATACGATAAATGGATTGGTCCAGAATTATTAGACGTTGGGACGGGATACCAAGTTTATAAATCAATTTGGAGCGCAATTAATTCCAATAATATGTATGAGCTATATTCTATTTTAGAGAGATCCTTTCATCAAGAATGGGGATTATTTAAGGATATTACTTTATTAAATTTTTTAGGAAATCATGATTGTACGAGAATTCGTTCTATTTTAAGAGATGATAGGTATATCTTTCCTGCATTTTTATTTCTTCTTACCACTAATGGTATTCCTAAAATATATTATGGTGACGAAATTGGTCTTAAAGGAGTTAAAACAGAGCAATCTGATGAAGATGTAAGGCGACCAATGCCAAGATCATTTGATGAATGGCCTTCCATTGGTAATGATATCTTTAGAAATATTCAAAAGTTCATACAGATTAGAAAAATTAACCATGCTTTAACCCAAGGAGACCTTAATCCTGTGTTTGCTGATAATAACATCTTAGCGTTTATTAGACGTTCTACAAAACAGACATTATTGATCATAATAAATACTAACTTTGAAAAAACGGAGAAGACAATTCCTTTATGGAATCAAAATTTAGAGGGATATAAATTTATAGAGCTCTTAGAACAAGGAGGAGATAAAGAATATTTTGTTAGAAACAATCAACTTCACATTTCTGAGTTGTACCCTTGTTGGGGTAGAATATTGCAGTTAGAATAGTTTTAGATTTTTCTGTGAAAATTGGATGGAAAGGTAAATTCAGCGTCTGATTTCAATGAAAATTTCTTTGAAAAAACTATAACAAATAAATTTTCAAAAAGAGCTTTTTGCTTAAATTTTAGGATTTCTTTACTTCTTAAGTTATAAGAATTGCTGCAATAGAAATCTTTTTATTTAATTTCAACAGTAATATAAAATGTAAATATCCAATGTAAAGCTATTTACAAACATCTATTAGTAAAATGAAAATTATTTTAATGTAAATGTGTATATATCATGCTTTTTATGAGTTATTGGGAATTAAATCCAGAGTATTGTCCTACAGAACTCACCGATGTCGCTCAAACTCTCATAAGCAAGAAATTATTTACCACAGGAACTAAATGAATTTGCTCTTATATTAGTACTACTGGAACATGGGGTATTACAATAGAGGAAGCAGAAAATGAAGAACAATTAGCTATTAGTGCTAATATGTGGAATGTTGCAAAACCTGGATTCTTTAAGTGCATTAAAATGACCAGTGCAATGGAAACTACAAAAATTATCCCTGTATTAATGAAATTAAAGAGAAAATTAAAATAAATAAATAAAACAATCTTTTTTATTATTATTATTTATATCATTATTCTATCT
>JAGXNU010000246.1 GCA_019894815.1 Promethearchaeota archaeon | reverse complement strand
CTTCTGATACTATAATTGTCAAGGCATCTGTCTGTTCACTTAACCCTAAAGCTGCTCTATGTCGGGTACCTAAAGATTTACTAATATCCATTCTCTCGCTTAGTGGTAAAATGCAATTCGCCCCTGCAATCTTATTCCCTCTAATAATTACAGCTCCATCGTGTAAAGGAGAGTCGAGCATAAATATAGAATATAATAATTCAGGAGAAAATTCACTATTTAAAATAATACCAGTTTCTAAAATATCTTTTAAGCCGACCTCTCTCTCTAAGACCACCAAAGCTCCTTTATGTTTACTGGAAAGCATCGGCATTACCATAACCAATCCATTTATTAATTGCTCAATTTTTTTATCGACTTCCTTATGCAGAAAGGAGGTATTTATAAAAAATCCTCTTTTTCCCATCTTTAATAATCCTCTTCTTATTTCTGGTTGAAATATTATAGGCAGGGCTACAACCATCATAGCCATAGCTCCCTTTAGAAGCCAATTAATAGTCCTAAGACCAAGCTGATCAGCGATAAAAGAAACAATAAATAGAATAACTAATCCTTTAATTAATTGTACTGCCGGGGTATCTTTGATTAAGAGAATTACGTGATAGGAAATAAAAGCAATGATCAATATGTCTATAAGATCTAAAAGGCTGAATGAGATTGGCACTTGATTCTCCCCTTTTTACTTGTTAATAAAAATTAAAAGTCAATAAATTAGTCGCTAGCAAATAGTCTTTAGCATTAAATACAATTTTCAGCTTTCAGTTATCATTATACAGCAAAAAGCTTAAAACAAAAAGTGAAAAACCATAATTCAAAACTCAAAACTTTTTTCTCGTATCGTGTATTGCTTATTGCGGATGGGGTTTCTTTTTTTTCATTCTGATTCATGAATTCTATCTTCCGACTTCTATTCTCTTCACGAAATTCGGACATAGTTTTACGCTATGCGTTTTTCGGTTTATTACTAAATGCTATTCACTAACGACTAATCTGACTGTATTTATAATAGTAACGCTAAGATACCTTTTTGGGCATGTAACCTATTTTCTGCCTGGTCAATTACTACTGAATGGGGACCATCTATAACTTCATCAGTTATTTCTTCCCCACGATGAGCAGGCAGGCAATGTAAAATTATTACATCATCTTTTGCTTTATCTACTAAATCTTGATTTATTTGATAAGGCTTAAATACATCTTTTCTAGTTTCACGCTCTTTTTCAAATCCCATGCTGGTCCAAACATCGGTATAGATAACATCAGCTCCATCTACAGCTTCTTTCGGATCTCGGATAATTTCTATTTTACTGCCTATTTTTTTAGCATCCTCATTGGCTAAATTTAAAATCTCTTCATTCGTCTCGTAACCAGGAGGAACGGCCAAAACAATGTCCATCCCTATCTTAACCGCTCCAAATAATAAGGAATGTGCCACATTATTCCCATCACCAATATAAACTAATTTAAGATTAGACAATCTACCCTTCTTTTCTTTAATAGTTAACAGATCACCTAAAACTTGACAGGGGTGTAAAAGGTTCGACAATCCATTAATAACTGGAACTGATGAATACTTGGCTAATTCTAATATTATTTCATGACTGAAAGTTCGAGCCATAATTCCGCTTACGTAACGAGATAAAACTCGAGCGATATCTTTCGTTGCTTCTCTTTCTCCTAATTTTATATCATCGGGACCCAAATAAATCGCTTGACCACCTAATTGAATCATTCCTGCTTCAAAAGATACCCTGGTCCTTAAAGAAGGCTTTTGAAATATCATTCCTAAAACTTTTCCCTTTAAAAGAAGTTGTTCTTCATGAGAATAATATCTCAACTTTATAATCTCAGCAGTTTCTAGTATTTGAGTAACCTCTTCTCTGCTCAAATCATTAATGGATACTAAATTTTTGCCTTTCATATCTATTGCCATTATTTTTTCTCCTTTCTTTTATAGAAATATTTTTTTACATATTTTGAAGTGGTGACAGAAAGTAATGCAGGATAATTTAATCTGAACTTTACTCCAGCACCAACTTTTAATTCTTCTTCAAAATCAGTGATATCAATAATTAAATGGTCACTACTTGCACCTACTATTTTTATTCCTTCTTTCAGTGGAATTATACTATTGAGATAAATGTCCTGTTTCCCTATTGCCAAAATGGCTCTTTTCCTTATTCCTAAATCCCAAAAAACGGGTATTTTGCCAAAAGCATCCCGGCCAATCTCCCCTCGGGGCAAAGATGGTTTCTCTTGTACTTCTATAACTTCTGCAGTTAAAATAAAGGTATCCTGATGGGTTCCTGCTATATTGCGCAATCTTACATCATCTTGGCCAAGCAAAATACCTACTCCTATTCTTAACTGATTTATTCTACTTGGAATAATGTCATCCTCCACTAATTTTAAAACGCTGGTATTACCCCCTGAAATGACCTCCAAATTTATATGAAAATGATTTTCGACTTCTTCTGTTAATTCAACCAATTTGGTTAGGTTTTCCCGAGTAGGCATTACTCCGCTAATACAGCAAAAATTTGCACCAACACCTATCAATTTGACTCCTGGCAATTTTCTAATTTCGTCTACCGTTTGCAAAGCATCATCCGGCATAATTCCTTCTCTTAAGTCCCCCAAGTCTATCATCAGAATTATTTTATGAATAACTTTTCGCTTTAAAGCTTCCTGTGATAAAGATTTAATTACCGTAATTTCTGAGTTTAAACTTATGTCTGCCCAATCTAAAACTCTATCCACTTCACTTAACATAGGAATCCTTATTAACATCGTCTCTGCTTTAAGTTCAGATTTTTTCAATCCTTTAAGATTCTCAATTCGAGAATCACCTAAAATATTTACCCCACCGTCTATCATGGCTTGACCTACTTTCGTAATAGCACAACATCCTTTAGTTATTCCTACTACTTTAATGCCGTGTTTTAAACAAAG
>JAGXNU010000245.1 GCA_019894815.1 Promethearchaeota archaeon | reverse complement strand
CATATGCTCTAATTAAATTATAGTAGAATTTGATTCTTTCATTCTCTATTGATAGCTCTAAAGCCGTTTCTAGTGCCTTATAAAACTCGTTTGTTTCAAGGTATACTTTCGCTAATTCCTTAAGAAGCGTGTCGATTTCTTTTACATGATTTACAGTTGTCAATTGACCATTTTGGGGAGCAGAATTCCCATTTTGCGAGTTTCGTAAAAAATTGATCTCTTTTTCTATTTTCTTGTTTTCTCCTTTGTTAGCCGAGCCAAAGAATTCATTATGATTAAATTTATCCTCGAAATCTGTTGGTAAAAATTGTTTTGTATCAAGTATTGCATTTATATTACTTGATGACACTGAATCTCTTATTTTCTGAACCTTAATTGTGTATTCTATAAATTTTAACCAATATACGTTGATTATCAATTTTCCTAATCCATCAGCAGTAGGATTTAACATCAAATCAATTGTTTTAGTTTCATCTTTATTAATAGTGATTTTATTTGCGAATTCCTCCGTTTTAAGACTTATAGATAGATTTTCACCCTCAAAGGAAAATTTAAAATCTCCTTCCTTTCCTAAGTTATTTCTTACTTGAAATGAAACCAGATTCTCTCCATTAGGAATCAATAAGTTTTGAGGAAATCTTGTCACTGTTAGCGTGATGGCTGTATTTGGGTCTAGAGATGACATGGTAATTTAGATTCGTGTCGAATTTATTTGGATAATAAATTAAGCGTAGTTATTAATTTTTTAGTATTTAAATTATGCATGAATTCGCAGTGTAATCAATTTATATCTCAAACATAAAATTGATTAGTTTTAAATTTTTACTTTAGCAGAATCGAACTGTAACAAATACTTTTTTATGATTTATTTTCCTTTACGTCGGTGTCTATTAGCATAATCATGTAAATCTTCTATAACCATGACTTTATCATAATCGGGCCATAAATCTGTTCTAAATTTAAATTCTGCATAGGATGCATCCCATAACAAAAATCCAGAAATTCTAGCTCCATCTTCCATCCCAGTCCTAATTATATAATCAACTTCAGGAAAATTTCGTGTATACAAATAGTTTTTTATTGTATCTTTATTAATCTTGTCTGGCTGAATGTTAGCGTTAATTATATTTTTAACAGCGTCAACGATTTCTTCTTGCCCATCATACATTATGCATAAATTGATGAATTTTTGATCGTGTTCCTTTGTAAATTCCCTCAATTCCTGAATTTTTTCTTGTACGCTCTTTGGTAACAAGTATGTTCTACCTATTACATTGAAATTGACTTTTTCCTCTTTTACAGTTGCTTCTTTCACAGTTGCATCTATAGCATCTAAAATTATACCAAAAATATACTCTATCTCTGCTTCACTTCTTTTTCGAACGTTTTCCAACGATAAAGCGTAAATTGATAAATAATGAATTCCCGCATCAAAAAAATCAAAGAGTCTATCTCGAAGATTCTTATATCCAACCAAGTGACCCACATTTGGACTAAGGAGGTTTTTTTTTGCCCATCGACGATTTCCATCAAGAATTAAGCCAACATGCCGAGGTAACTTTTTCTCTGAGGTCTTCTTTAGTTCTTCCACAGTTTTTTAACTCTCATGACCGAACTATTAGTATACTAAAATAATAAAGTAACATTAATATTAATACTCGTAAAAATATTAAAGTTTATAAAAAAATCTGAATTGTAGATTTAATTCCTAATTTCAATATTATGAATGATTGAAATTAGTAAATCGATGAGAATCATTATAAATGCACCTTTCTTATTTAAGTAAACATTTAACTAGATAAGTTTTTGAATAAATAAACATTACACTTAATCATTCAATTTTCCAGTTAATCCATGAAAATCAATTAGTAAAGAGATATTACAAATGATTCGAAACAATTCATTATTTTCCTCAATCGGGATTGATTCTATGGGATTTTACGCACCCAGATCCTATATAAAATTAAGAGACTTGGCAATTGAGCGGAAAGTCGATCCCAATAAATATAAAATGGGACTGATGGCCCTCGAGATGAGGGTACCTGAGATTAACGAGGACGTTATTTCTCTAGGATTGAAGGCGGGATATCAAGCACTATTGAAAGGGGAAATAGATCCTAAAAGTATTGACGCGCTATTCGTAGGAACGGAAACCATGACCTATGCCGTGAAGTCCATCTCGAATATCTTCGCCGAATTGTTAGGGATATCGCCCAATTCATTTTGTCAAGATGTTTACAACGCGTGTGCGGGTGGTACACTTGCACTTCTCAACGCGATTGCTTTGGTAGAAAAAGATATTATAAAAAAAGCTCTTGTCATAAGTACAGACATTTCTTCTTACACTTTAGGAAGTCCAAGTGAACCTACTCAAGGTTCAGGAGCGGTTGCATTAGTAATTTCAAAGAACCCTAGGGTTGCAGTATTTAGTGAGAAATTCGGTAAGGTTTCTGGAAATGTGGATGATTTTTTTAGACCTGCTAATGATAAAAATGCTCAGGTTTTTGGTCATTATTCGGTAGATACATATCTTGATTTTCAATTGAAAGCATATGATGATTTAATTCGTAATATTGGAGATTTTCATGCTGATTTTTACACCTTTCATGCTCCTTTTTCAAAATTACCAATTAAATGCATGCAACAAATAATCCAAAAGCGTTGGATAAAACATATTAACAATCTTCCAAGGCTGAATAGAAACCAAATCACTACTTCCATTCTTAAGAAATTAGATGCCTTCATGCACGATATCACCGTTTTACCTGAATGGTTATATCTAAAATTAAAAGAAAGAGGATACACCTCTGAAGCTCTTGAATCAGTGTCATACAAATTAATTCGAAATGTTAAAGGAAAAGTTTTACCTCAATTACGAGTTCCTTCACATTTTGGAAACATGTATAATGCTTCAATTTGGGCCCAAATATTATATATTCTTGAAGAATATAGTCGAGT
>JAGXNU010000244.1:2704-2976 GCA_019894815.1 Promethearchaeota archaeon | reverse complement strand
GATTACTAAACTCTATGAAACTGAGATGCTTTTAACTTTAAAACCGAGTGAATTAGATGAATTGGTTACTGACGAACTCAGAATTTTATTGAAAAGAGAATTAATGGATGATGCTAGACAGAAAGAAAAAATAAAAAGAGAAATTCAACAAAAATGCGGTAGCAGAGGAAAGAAACAGTGCAAAGACGAGCATTCAAATTTCAAGCAAAATGAAAGCAAAAGCAAGCACATACAACATCAGTGGATTCATGTGCTTCTGCCATCTGTGATCC
>JAGXNU010000244.1:0-2694 GCA_019894815.1 Promethearchaeota archaeon | reverse complement strand
ATGAAATATTTCTCTAAAAAATTCCTCAACAATGAAGAAGATGACGAAAAAGATGATGATCATGAAGATATCGATGAGGATAAAACGGGAATTTATATTTAAGATTATATAATAAAAAAAAAATTAAGTAAATTTTTTTCTAATTGAGGTTATATTTATCTTTTTCAATCTCCAATAAATTAAAGAGAATAAGAGATAAGCCCCAGAAGACCAAGTGATCCAAGAAATGGCTTGAAATGCATTAATATTAATCATGTAATTGATAAATTCGTCAAATATATAAAATCCAAGATCATTTAAATCATCATCAAGATGAATTTTTCTGGGGAAAAATTCAATAGCCACAACTTCGTGAGTGTTATTTCTCAGAGTTTGAAAAATATTGTCAATAGATTTATTAGTTGGATCCACCAGTCTCAATTTTATAAACGTGTTGAGATCCTCATTAGTATGGATGTCTGATCCGCCCGTACAAGTAAGACTGTTATTCAAACAGAATTCACGAATAGGTATGTACTTTCCTTGATAACTTCCCCCATTAACAATTTCAAAACCATCAACTCCCCAATCACGTAATTGTTCTAAAGAGTACGGGACTCCATTTCCTCCATTAGGATTTGGATCAAAGTTATAATGATTAACTGTAATATATCCACCATTAGATTTTATATATTTTATGAGATCCGAAGCATTCATGGCCAAGGGTCCACCGGGAGTATAGGATTCTAATGGAACTATCTCTTCATCAATGCCATAATAATTCATGTGGATGTCATTTTCGTGGTCTGTCCACTCCTCTGCTGTTAGAACTAAAAAATCCAAATTATAATCATTTACAAATTCCCGAGCTACATGAGCTCCTCTGAGATTATCATGATCAGAGAAAGCAGCAATAGATATGCCTTGATCAATATACCATAATACTCTTTCTTCAGGAGTAAGCCACCCGTCCGAAAACACGGTATGGACGTGTAAATCAATCAAAAATTCATCATCTGCGAGTGGTATATCAGGCACAATTTTGTGAGGGGGAAAAGGAGTAGATATTAAAACAACATTTAGACCAAGTAATAAAACACCAATTCCCATAAAATAAACTATTTCTCTCTTAATCGTACTAATTCCTTTCAATCTCTTAGATGATTGTTTTTTACCTTTTGATCTTGTATATGATAACGTCAAATTAGGATGAACTAATTTGATCATGATATAACAAGTTTTAATCACAATGAGTATTATACTGGAATGCACAGCAATTTGAACTGGAATCATGAAATATCGACTAACGAAGAAGAAACCTTGGATGAAGTAACCAATTAATATTATCACTAAAACAATTAATACGGCTGACACTAATACTTTAAATGAAAATTCGATAATATCTCTCATAATTCGTAGAGTTAAACCTAGTTTTCTTGATTTAAATTTACCCATCTTTCTTGCAAATACAAAGAAAATTCTAATAATCGGATAAATCATAAAAAATACAAACATCCATGTGAACTCCATTTCTAATATAAATGCTATTATTGCAAATGGTTCTAGGACATATCTAAACACGGGGAAAACGCTACTATAATTAGCAGAGACATCAACTTTTCCTAGGGCATCATAGAATGTGACTTGCCTAACATTGTCAAGCAATAATAGTGTCAACAAAATTGTAAAACAAACTAAGAATCCTATTGTAATAATGGTAAACCATTTATTTTTCATTATCAATGATTTTATACTCATAATACTAAATCATTCTAACTTCTTTATAAATATTAATTCAGTGATTCAAGTAAAGAATAATTTTTCTCGCAAGCAATTATTTATTTCCTTTAAGAGTTGCCTTTCAGTTTTAGGATCTAATTCTATCTTTGCTTGGTCTAAGAAATGATTTAACTTTTCTTTGTTAATAGTTGATTCATTGTTTTGTTTTACCCAATCTACGGCTCTCTGAACTAATTCTCCCTCTTGACCCCCAATAATAAATGAGGGTAAATAAAAATTAGCCGAAATTTCTGAAGAAAAACCAATTCTTACGTAAAGTCCTTTTGGATCCAGATGCTTGTATAGATGAGGGACATTCTCAGGCAAGGACTCCATTATTACATTCTTCCCAGCTTTTTGAATTTTCTTATAGATTGGCATCCATTCTTCTGATCCCTGTGGATGACGTCCTGCCCCCGGTACCCATTGAATACCCGTTAATTGATCAATCGCCAAAAAATCGTCTAAAAAGGGAATTTGGTAAGGTCCATCCATGTGATGTATGGCATAATCCATGTGTTCAATTTGTGTTATCAGGTCTGGTAAAACAAATCGTTTAAACCATTTAGGGTTAAGCATTGCTATAAAATCACATTGTACGGGGTACCAACTCTTAGGACACCAAATATTTAACCAAGCATTAAAACCATTACAATTCTTCTTGATGATATCGTACAAATCGTCATAAATTTTTAATAATTTTTCCATGATTATTTGTCTACACGTATCTATTATTTGAGGCTGACGTTTCATGGTAAGAATTAAATTCGTAGGTCCTAAAAATGAAGATAAAATGTCTAATACCCCTCCAAGATCCGTGATTGAAAATTGATATCCCATCTCTGCTGCCCGTTTAGATCCTTGAGTCGTTATTCTCAATAAACGGGCATACCACTCGTTGTTCTGGTTTAATTTCGCACTTTCAAGCAGTTGAAT
>JAGXNU010000243.1 GCA_019894815.1 Promethearchaeota archaeon | reverse complement strand
TCTATAGACTGTTCATCTTAAAGTAGAGAACAATTTTCTTCCTAAGTTTTTCAAAAAAAGAAGAAAATTATACATTACAGAAAGATTCCGCATTTTTTATAAGAAAGATGAAGTAAGGGGCATTAAAAGTCATGAAGATACGATTTTATATGGGATTCAAGATTGTATATTAGATATAATTGAATACTTATACAATTTTTTGATTCAAATTTTTAATAAATTCTTGCAACTCATTATTGAACATGGTTCTTTTTTCAGGATCAATACAGTTTATAAAGGAAAGAATGTGAATGATTCCTGATACTTCTTTATCGCAAGTATGACCAAAACGAGGGGCTCTACATTCATGACATACTGTTAAAGCATAATCCTGAAAAATTTTTTTACTTAACTTTTTATTTAACATGAAATTTGCTCCCACAACTGAGGAGCCGCATGGGGATGAACGTAAAACTTTTACATTTAAAACTTTCGTCTCCTTGTCTAAATTTAATTCAAAAAGAGGTTTTCCAAAATATTTTGCGAAAGTATCAATCTCTGGAATTCCTGTATTCGGTTCTAAAGAACACATGGTTCGAGGACCAACTACTTTAGGATTAATATTTCTAGCTTGCTTTAATAAGCCAAGACCAGGTGTTATGCCTAAGATTAATGGTTTTTGGAGTCCAGCTAGTTCCAAAATGATATCTGGATGCCGAACATATGATAAATAAAGCTCGCACTCCGGTATATCAAGGTAAATATCATCATCTAACATAACTGTTGGAGGGATATCTGGAGCTAATATCCATTCTACATCAAAATGCTTTTTAGTGTTTTCAAAAGCTCTTTCACCATATTTTCCATCAGATACAATTCCAATCTTAATATTACTTTTATCCTTTTCCATTTAAATACTCTATATAATTTTAATTTTTATCAATTCATTATTATTTTCTTATAAAAAGTTCATCTACTTTCTTTGCGATATCTTCAGCGATAATCTCAGCAAGTTTCATCCCTTCTTCTCCTAAACTTTCACGTGATATGGATTTTAATTCAGGATGAGCATCAATATACTTTTGAATGTAAATTGTAGCTGCAGGTGGACCACTATATTTATCGACAGCGATTTTTGCACACTCTTCTTCACAGCCTTCAATAGTGATAGTAGGGTGTTCTTTTGCAAAATTTCTTTCTTCTTGACCTCCATGTCTTTCTAGTCCCCCAGCGGCAAATAATGGCGCGCATAAAATAATGGTCTCTTGTGATCTTAACTTTTCTACAACGATTCTTGCTGCAGCACGAGATAATGTTCCGCCTAATAATTCTTCTCCACTACATGCTATTATTCCTACTTTTTTTCTCATTCTAATTCACCTTCCTCATTTGGTTTAAGTAAATCATCAACTTTCTGGGCAACCTTCTCAGCTAATTTTTTAGCTAATTTTTTAGTATGTTCCCCTATAGGCATAATAGAAGATTCCGGCCTCAAATCGCGATTCTCCTTAACAATATCAGTAGTCATAAATTTAGCATCCACCTTTCCAACATTTTCCATCAAATTATTATAGGAACATTTTAAGGGACAACCATCGATTGCAATAACTTTATTTAATTTCAAAGTATCAATTACTTTTTTTTTACCTTTCACGATTAAAGGCAAGCATTCTAAGGCTGATTTCTCTTTTTTCAGTTCATTTACTACAATATATGCCGATTCTCTGCCAATACTTCCAAAAACTTTCCCTATTCCACTGCACGGAATAATGTATACTTTTTGCTTAGACATCTCTCTCACTTTTAATTTGATCTAAATGATTTTTTTCTTTCATTATTTTAATTTTCATATAATCAAAATACTCTGGCCCATTCATTAGAAGTTCTTTATCCTCTTCAAAATTTTTTAATTCAATCTCAACAAACCAACCTTTTCGGTAAGGATCTTGATTGACATATTCAGGATTTTGTTCTAAACTCTTATTTATGGCAATAATTCTTCCTGCCCCTGGTGATATCAATTGTAAAACTGTTTTACTAGACTCAAAAGAGCCAACATCGTCAAATTGTTCAATTTCACTTCCGAGTTCTGGTAAGTCCACAAATAATATATCCGAAGCAGCATTTTGCAAATAATCTGTTATACCTATTAAAGCTGTGTTTCCTTCTGGCTTTATCCAACAATCATTTTCATTGAAAAAATAACCTTCTTTCTTAGGAACAGTAAAATAATATTTGTCAACGGTAATATCGAAGTATTCTTGTTCCTGAAATTCTCGTATATCAATATTCTTCTCTTGATCGCTCTTATTTAAATCAATAATGATCTCGTCAGCGATTAACTCCGCAAGCTTAATATTATCTTCGTTTAAAATAAGATCTTTAGATGGTTTGACTTTATGCTTCTTTGACATATCAGGGATCATTATTTGTTTAAAGGGTTTTAGTTTCCGTTTTTCAATTAATTTTGTTGGGCATCGCGTCATGCATCCATTAATAATGATGATCTTAGATGTTTGAATGAGATCCTCATACCTTTTATCACCATTGTTTAGCAATACTGGGCAAATTAATTGAACATCAGGCATTTTTTCAATCACCATAAGCGAAACTTCCCTTGCAATAACCCCTAAAGATTTATCTAGGCCATTACAGGGTAATATGCAAATAATTTCTTTTGTTAATTTTTTCATCAGCTCTTTTCAGCTCTTAATTTTTTTATTAATTGAGTAATCTCTTTTTTATCTGGGAACGTTAATGCATCAAGAGCACAGGTTTTAGCACATGCCCGGCAGAAAACTACACAGTTGTAACGATTCTTAACAAACAATTTTCGAACATCATCCTCAGTCTTTTCATAAACTTCATGTGGGCAAAATTTATCACACTCCATGCAGAAATCGCATTTACTATAATCAATCGTTGGCCACCATGGGATTTTATTACGGGGAGCCCCCATAAAAGTTTCCTTATCTGCATCATAACTGTTACTCATCTTTTCTACCCTCCTCTTCTAATTGTTCTAAAGTTTTTTCTATAAG
>JAGXNU010000242.1 GCA_019894815.1 Promethearchaeota archaeon | reverse complement strand
GAAAAAAACTCTTCTGATAAAGAATTACATTTTGTCTTATTCCCTGTCTTGACCTATCTATGTACATCTGTAGAATCGAAATATGATGAAGGACTTGATTTTATTAAAAAATTCCAGAAAAAAGTAGATGGTGAATTTTTTAAAAATGCACCTTTAATTCAACTTGTTACTGACTTAACAATAGCGTTGCGTAATAACAATAAAACCTTACTTGTTAAAATTAGAGGTAATATAGACAATTATAAACTAACTCCAATAGAAATAATTCTATTGAAAAAGGCATTATTTGTAACTAATTCTCTCTTAAATTTGACCTCCTCTATTAATTTAGATAAGAACTCTTATACCACTAATGATATTATAAATTTGAAATTATCAGTAAAGACTGATGTTATTTCTCAAATATCCAATGATAAATTCTTCGAACATGAATTGAAAAGTATAAAGATCACTCAAATTCATTTCAAACTATCTGATAATCTTTCCTTAAATAAAAAACCTAAACTACCTATAGACATAACTATTGGTTCCGATATTGAATTGGATCTCGTGCTGAAACCACATTTTCAAATGGATGATCCTTATATTGGACCACTTTCTTTAACATTTGAGTTGGATGATCTTCTTTATTTTGTTTATGATACAGATTTAATTAAGCCAACCTTGATTTCTCCTCTTCCATCTTTAGATCTTTCTCTCAAAAACTTAAGACCCCCCCTTATTGGGCAAAGTTTTCCTTTAGAAGTTCTTATTGAGAACAAGAGCGAAGGAGAAGCACTCGGTGTAAACATTAATATTGAATTTCCAGAAGAACTTAAAGTCATGAGGGGGACTATTAATAAACAAATTTATTCCCTTCGAAAAAATGAAGATATGAAATGGGAATTGAGTGTTAAACCAACCGAAGCGGGAGATTTTACAATTGTTTTCCACATTAAATTTAATGATCCAGACCAGAATCTAATAGAATTAACTCAAGAATTCCCATATTCCATTAAAATGTAAGAAAATTAAAAAAATCTTTTTATATTAGAAGAGGATCTTTTGGTACTTGAGTAACTAACTCACATTTTTCCTTTCCTATAATGATATCATCTTCTAAACGAATACCCCATTTATCTTCCCAATATAAACCCGGTTCATTTGTATACACCATGTTTTCTTTCAATTTGAAGTGTTTTGGAACCTTCCAACTCATTCTCTCCCCAATATCATGAGCTTCAAAACCTAATGAATGACCTAATCCATGGAAAAATAACTTCTCGTGATCATATCCATCTTTTGCTAAAGATTCTCTACACTTTAAACCAGGGAGGTAATTAGGACTTCCATCTATCATGTATTTATTAGCTATTTTTTTTGATTCATAAAGTGTAAAATAAGCTTTCTCAAATTCTTCGGTCGGCTTTCCTACATAATAGGTCCAAGTGATATCTGAACACATTTCATCTATCTTTAATCCAGTGTCAATTAAAAGTACTCCCGGTTCGATTTTTTTTGAAGAAGTATTATGATGTGGATCAGCAGAATGCGGACCTGTAGCTACTATTGATGGAAATGCAGGTTTACCAATTTTCATGTATTCATATTCTAAATTTGCTCGAACTTCATTTTCAGTCATCCCAACTTCAACTAAAGAAGGTATATCTACTAACAACTCCATCGTAGCCTTACAAGTATTCCTTAGATCTTTCAACTCTTCGGAAGATTTAACACTTCTTAATTTATAAATAATAGGTGCTGCCGAAATGAATTCTGTTTTAGGTCCTAGTTTTTGTAATGCTATATAATCTCCCGCACGAAGATAATCTGCATATGCAGTGCTTTCAGCCTCTAAAACATTTTCTCCATAATTGAGAGCGATTCTTGATTTTGTTAATATTCTTGCTAAAATTGCTTCCAAATTACTCAATGAATTATAAGATTGTACATTTACGTTAATCCCTTTCTTTTCAAGTGCTTTCTTAATCATTGGAGCTTCCATTTGTACTGCTATAACCTCATGTTGGCCATTTGCATCAACATATACATAATGTCTTGCGTGACTATGCACCCCTAACATGAATGGACTATTGACATCACTATCTTCATTACAGACGATTAACCAACCATCAACATCTAATTCTTGCAGATATTGGGTAGCTTTTTCAAATTTATTCATAATTGAAATAATTTTATGATTTTTAATTAAGTTTTTCAAAACAAATTCTTTAGGTTGTTGAGATGATGCACATTAAACTTATTTAACCTAAATTTTATATATCTCTATATTAATTTAATTGTGAGTACTATGAAATTAAAAGTTAAAGTGATGAATTATGAAACTGGAAATAAGAAAGATGTTATTGTAAACTACAATGATTCCTTAGAACTTGGACAAAAAGCAGGAGAAAGAATAAGAATTAAAAATATTAAATCAAAATCTATTGAGGATAAATATTGGGTTGCTATTTTAGAAATTGATCATTCAAATTCAATTGTTCAACCAGGAGAAATAGGGATCTCTCTAGACATTTTAAAAGAAAAAAAATATATTAAAGAGGGTGTGATGCTCTCCATTAAACCTGCCGATCCACCTGAATCTTTCATGTTTATCCAAAAAAAAATAAAAGCAAACAAACTCACGGGGGAAGAAATAAACAAAATCATTAACGATGCTGTCTCAGGTGCTTTATCAAGAATTGAGTTAGCTGCTTTCATTACAGCTGTAGCTATAAATGGGATGGACAATGATGAAATGACTGCTTTAACACTTGCAGAGGCTCGGAGTGGGGAAATTTTTAACTTCGGAACTGACGTATTTGATAAACATAGCACGGGGGGAGTTCCTGGAAATAAAGTTTCATTAATAATCGTCCCAATCGTAGCAGCGGCGGGATTAACAATTCCTAAATCATCAACTAGAGCTATTACTTCTCCATCAGGCACAGCAGATTCTATGGAAGTATTAGCCCCAGTTGCATTTGAATATGAAAAATTAAAGGAAATCGTCTCTAAGGAGGATGCATGCATAATTTGGGGTGGAGCACTTAAT
>JAGXNU010000241.1 GCA_019894815.1 Promethearchaeota archaeon | reverse complement strand
TATGATTCTAAACAAAGAGAACTTCATCAAGGGTATTTCAAAAGAATTATAAATCAGCGGTTTAAAGAACTTCTATCTTAAAAAGCATATTTAATAATAATAACTCTATAAGTTATTTAGAAAATAATAATAAGAGATATTAATATGAGCGAAGTACCGCTATTAGATGCTAAAACATTTCTAAAAAAGATCGTCTCTGTAGTCGTTAATCTAAATGGTATAAATAGCGATAATATACCAAAATTGAGAGCTCAACCTGAGCTTGTTTTAGAAGCTATTAATAAATATGATACTGAGAAAAATAACCAAATAAAACAAGTTGAATTAAATAACGAAGAAATCAATTCTCTCAAGAATAGAATTTCCCAAGGGCAACGAGATATTCAAAATTTCGAAGAAAATATTCAAAATTCAACCAGTAAGAGACAAGACTTAATGACAAAGATTCAAGAGATACAAAAAGAAACAGAAGAAACTCAAACATCAATTCGGGCAAATAAAGAGGATCTAAACACTCGAACATTAAGATTGAAGGAATTAGAGAACTCAGTTCTTGATCTCTCTCATGAAAATGAAAAATTTGATTCTAAACTAAAAGAATTAGAAAAAGAATTAGAAAGTACGTTCTTGAAGAAAGAGAGATTTATTCAATCTTATGAAAATAGAGTGTCCGGCATGAAAATTTTAATTAATAAAAAGTATATAAATTCATCATTATATCAATTTATCCGTGCCTTGCAAGCTGGGAGTGCCTTGGATTTAAACAACATACTAGTTGCTATTGATATGAGAGAGGCTAAAGCAAAAAATATTATCATGAAAATGCTTGAAGATAATGGTCCAGTCATTTACAATGAAGCTTCAGGAACAATTGAATTAAAAGAGGAGGTAGATTTCTAATGAGTGCAAACTTAAAAGATGTTTTGGGGCTAATAGAGCAGTTAGAATCTACATTTGATGAATATTTACAATCATTCAAGAAGAATACAGATGAGATCGTTAATAATTTAGGAAATTCATGGAAGAACTTGAAGTTGGAACAAGAAGAAATCAAAAAAATTGATGAAAATATAGAAAACCAGAAATCGGTATTAACTGAATTAAAAATAAAATTGGAAGAAATCGATAAAAAAAGCGATGGTCTAAAAGCTAATAAGGAAGAATTAACCTCAAAGATTTCTGAGTTAATGAATACTCTTAATCGACTTCAAAGTGATCTCGAAGCACCAAAAATGGAGTTAAATGACATTACATCTAAACTAAATTCAATTAACGATAAAATCATGGTAAAAGAAAGCGAGAAAAATGCCTTGGAACAGAAGAAAATTGATAATCAAAATAAGGAATCTCAATTAAAAACATTGTATACTGAAGAAAAAATGGAAGATTTGAATCACAAATTAGCTCAATTAAAAAGAAATAATTTCTTTACCTCGTTTCTGATGGAAAATTCCGAGGAAGAAATTCCTGAAGTAGATATTATCGCCACCATCATGACTCAAGGGAGCTGCAACCTTGATGAGCTAAAGAAACTATTGGATGTACCCCCAATAATGGCAGTAAGAACTATCAAGCAATTAGCAGTAAAGGGGATCATTAATTTAGATGAGGATACTAACATTATAACAATGCCTTAACTAACTTTTAATTTTTTTAATAATAAGTAATTCATTGATTTAGGTGCTAATAATCTATTTCTTAATCCTGTTTCCACACTGAGGACAAATTTTTACATCATTAACGATTTTTTTACTGCAAAAAGAGCAATAAGTAGAAAAATTTATTATGTTTTCGATATCTTCTTTTCTTTCTGTGGGTTTTTCTATTAATTGAGTTATAGGTTTCGCTTTTTGGGCTCGTTTAATTAAATGTTGTGAAGATACAATTTCCTTTTTAACATTGTGTGGTTTTGGATATATAAGTTTTTCTTCAATAATGCCCTTTTTACTGGGTTTTTTGGCTCTTTTATGTGTTTTGAAAAAGTAAATTATTATTGAAACTGTAATAATAGCAAAAATTATAATTAAAAAAGCAATTAAGTTAAAAAATGGAGGATTTAGGATAGGTTCTTGATAAATAGAAGCAAAATCTACATTAAATGTTAATGTTGCGGGAATTAATCCTCTATTAGTGAATATTAAAAAAATAATTGAAACATTTAAAAAGGAAGTGTCTCGTATTCCAGAGTCTTGATGTTTTGTACCATCAGATATTATTAACCACCCATAGGGAGGTTGATTATTAGTGTAATTAATGTATTCGCCTAAAGTAAGAAGCCAAAGTTCAATTCCTACATCTGTTTCTGAACATTCGAAACTCCATTGTATTAGATTGTTTTCAACATAACCACCTATATCCACACTTTCTCCTGGTTGTAAGACCGTTGTATAAGATGTTTTTAGAGTAATATTATTAGATATAACTATAGTTTTTTGTATTTTCGAAATATCTTCTATCCCGTATATTCCAAAAAAAGAGTTAAAACAGATTAGAGTTATTAATATTATCCAAAAAATCCGCTTTCTATTACAATTTAATATTTTTTATTCAACTCTTATTCAAATCTAAATTAAGACAAAGATGTTTAAAGATGTATTCTATTTGCTCTAATATTATTATCATGCCATAATCTGATCTTGGACATTCTTGGCTTATTATTTCTTAATAATTATTTATTTTATTTTCATCCTAAATTGCTTCGGGAAACAGAAGAATACAATTACATCCAAATGAATGGTCTCCTTTTATTTTATCTTCAATCCAGATTTTTCCATTATATAGATCTACAAGTTTCTTAACTAGTTTTAAACCTAAGCCTGATCCCCTCACGTTTTCTGTTTCAAAATCTCCTCTAATAAAAATTCTTTGTTTATTAGAATCAGGTATTCCTATTCCATTATCATTAAACTCCAGTTTGATAAAATTTTTACCTTCTTTTATTTCTTTTGAAAATTTGATTATTATTTCGACAATCGAGTTGATATTGTGATGCACGGAATTTATCATGATATTTTCAAACACTTCATTAACCAGTTCATTTGCTAAAATATTTAGCGTATCATAGTC
>JAGXNU010000240.1:346-3067 GCA_019894815.1 Promethearchaeota archaeon | reverse complement strand
GGAATGATGGTGTCATACATCCAATCAAATTACATGGGATTTGGCTCTGGAATTGTAATTCCTGGTACAGGGATCAGTTTACAGAACAGAGGTAATGGATTTAGTTTGATTGATGGTCATCCAAATCAAGTAGGTCCAAATAAAAGACCATATCATACAATCATACCTGCTTTTGTTACTAAAAATAACCAACCACTAATGAGTTTTGGGGTAATGGGTGGATCCATGCAGCCACAAGGGCATGTCCAAATGATTACACGCATATTTGATTATCATCAAAATCCTCAAGCAGCAATCGATGCACCACGTTGGCGAGTAATGCAAGGAATGAAAGTTAATTTTGAACCAGAATTTGATATCAAGCTCCTCAAGAACCTTGCACAAAAAGGTCATGAAACCTTAACCGGTCATTATTTTGAATTTGGAGGTGCACAGATTATTTATAAATTTGAAGATGGCTATCTTGCAGCCTCAGATCCAAGAAAAGATGGACAAGCGGTTGGATTTTAAACTAATAAACACTTGTTAAAATCATATTTTCAAATTCATACTAAAAGTCAGATTAAAAGGAATCATTTTATCCTACTTCAGAGATTAACATCATGTACTTCAAAATATTCTTCGGTTTTAAACTTAAATCCAGCATCTAAAAGAAAATTTTCAATGCTGATCATATGACCAGCTTTAATATAAAACTTTTTTTAAAGAATCCTCTACTTTATTCATATTATTAGTCATTAGACAATATTATAAAATATTGTTCAAACCTGTTTATGGGAAAAATTGTTATTCACTGTCCTATCAACTGTGAAGAGTTTTGTTTACAAGAAATACTAGAAAATATGCCAGAATCTTTAAGGGAAAAGTATACACTTAAAATAATGAATCATGGTAGCCTTTCACTCGAGGTCCTCATTCAATCATCGAATGAATTAAAACTTTGGACTGATTTCTTAAGCAATTGTTATACCATCGAGAAACTCCGCATAGAAATTGAATCTGGTGAAATTTCTCCCGAAATTCAAAAATTTCAAGTTGGAAAACCAGATCGCGTCAGATTCCTCGAAGAATTTCTTGAAAATGCTCTTACTCGGCTATTAGAAATCAGTTCCCCATCTTCTATAGCTTTAATAGCTAATATGCAACACTGGAAAGATATCTCACAACGAGAGATCCAAGGTATCTTTAAAAACATAGCAAAGAAACACACACCTCCTCTGCAATTTCTAATGAAAGAAGCTGAAATAGAACTACACATATCCCTCACTCGCCAGCATTTGAAAATGACTATGGATTTACCGGTTCAAACTCCCTTTTCTCAATTGAAAGTCCATCCGACTCCTGTTTTTCCAAGTGTGGCGTATGTAATGCTCAAACTTGGTCTACAACGAATCCCGCAAGCTTCTCGATTCGTTGATGCTATGTGCGGAGCTGGAAACATTGCTCTTCTCATTGCCCAAGTTTTAAAGAATAAAAAGCCCATCTTTATTGGAGCGTTTGACAAGGATATTATTTGGATTGAAGCAGCGCGGGAAAATTTTAGGATTCTCCAAACTCCCGATATTGAATTTTCTGTATTTGATATACTTAGAGATGATTTTGAATCTGCCTTTCCTTATCGGGATTATGATTTGCTTTTATCCCATCCACCATACGGTCATTTTGTTCAATATTCCAATGAAACATTAATGCAATTATATCAAAATGTGCTCCAAGTTTTTCAGACTCATGCCCGGGAACAGGCGTGTTTAGTGATAAATACACCTCGAGAGGATATTTTAACCCCATTAATAACTAAATTCCCGTTTATAATCACTCAAACACTTGAAATTCCCCGAAAAGTGACTAC
Source organism: Promethearchaeota archaeon (assembly GCA_019894815.1). Classification (GTDB taxonomy): domain Archaea; phylum Asgardarchaeota; class Lokiarchaeia; order Sigyniarchaeales; family SOKP01; genus SOKP01. The sequence continues at coordinate 1,218 of JAGXNU010000240.1, read as the reverse complement.
TATTAAACTTTGGGTAATAGTAAAAAAAAGCAATTAACTAATTGCGAATTTATATTATAAGATTCCTTTTCGTAAAAAATCTATATATGAACTTGGTGTCTTTTATGAGAGTTGATGGGTAAAAGTATAATATAAATATAAAACAAAAATAAACTAATCCAATATTTATTTAGCGTATCACTACATCTCAGATTCCAAATTCTTTCTTTGGTGGATCATAAAACTAATAGTTTGATTATTGGGGGCTGGTAAATTTTGAACCCGATTTTAAAATAAAGACTACAAAACCATATAAAGCATGCGTCAAATCTCTTGAACTATTATATTTAATTCTTGGTATTGATTTTTTTACTCATGTTCTTAGCAGAATTTGATATCAAGCTCCTCAAGAATCTTGCCCAAAAAGGTCATGAAACCTTAACTGGTCATTATTTTGAATTCGGAGGTGCTCAAATCATTTATAAACTAGAAGATGGATATTTATCAGCTTCAGATCCAAGAAAAGATGGACAAGGTATTGGGTATTGAATTAGAAATGAGGAGTAAATTTCATTAAAACAATAACAATGAATAAATAATTTAATCTATTTATAAATGTAAGATAATGCCGAATAAAGAAATAATGCTTAAATTGGTCCTTTTAGGATCATCAGCGTGTGGAAAAACTTCCTTAATCAATCAGTATGTCCATCACAGCTTTAAGGAAGATTATAATACAACTCTTGGAGTGAATATTGTTGTAAAAGAGATTACATTAGAGGATACTGATACACTCGTAAAATTGATATTCTGGGATATTGCTGGACAGGAAAAATATGATTTATCTCGACAAATGTTCTTTCAAGGGTGTGTAGGGGCATTATTTGTATATG
>JAGXNU010000240.1:0-336 GCA_019894815.1 Promethearchaeota archaeon | reverse complement strand
CTTCACGACATAGAGTCGAAATGGCTCCCTGATCTCAAGAAATTTGGTAACGAGAAGGCTCCTTATTTACTAATTGGGAATAAAAACGATTTAGAAGAAATGAGAGCAATCTCAATTGAGGAAGGACAAGATTTTTCTGACAAAGTAAAAGCAGTTGAATTTATGGAGACAAGTGCAAAATCAGGAAAAAATGTAGAAAAGGCATTTAAAAATCTATTATTACACATTATTTCTTGAATTTAAGATTTAAAACACGGTAAACATGTTTTTATTTTTCCCAAGCTTTCATGATAAGGTGCGTGTTTGAGGATATTATTCCGTCTATCAAATCTATTT
>JAGXNU010000023.1 GCA_019894815.1 Promethearchaeota archaeon | reverse complement strand
TTGTATATTTTGCTGGAGCAAATAACCCAGGATCAATTTTACAGAAATCATAATCGGCTGCTTTGAATGTCTCTAAGAAAGGTTTTCCATAGCTAGATGAAGTATTAGCAGGAGCTTTTTTCAATAGTTCAAATAACTCTGCCTCTTTTTCTTTATCAACATCAATAGTATAATAAGTCAACCCTGCTGCACTTATAGAATCGTTGGTTCTTCCCATTGCTCCCAAATCATCTTTTGCTATGGGTGCTATAGTCGTTGTTCCAAACCCATCTTTTAGCACTTCGAGGGGGAAATGAATTTCATGTAGTTTGTGAATTCCGGTTTCTACTATCCTTGCAGCAACTTGGATAGATCCTGTTAAACAGGCTGTAGGGGCACATAATGCATAAGTATCACTTGGGCTTACTCCACTTTTAGTTGCTACAATATCCATAACTTCTGAATTTGGTAATTTGTCAGTTTCAAACACGATTATCGCACAATTTGAATCATCAGTGTAATCTATTTCTTCGAAAAGTTTCTCAGTTTTACTTTTAGCTCTAGCAGGACCAGAACCTAAAGATTGAAAAAGAACCTTTTTCTTCATTTTTCCATCTTTTTCAACTTCTTTTTTTAATTTAACATTCCAACCAGCCAATTGAGATGCCATGCAAGAGATAATAGGTTCAGAGGTATATACATTAACACTTGGAATATAATGGCCGTCTAAATCGTAAGAAGAAAATTCAACATTACCTAATCCACCCATACAAATTTCTCCAACTAATTTACCTCCAGTCCAAGATGCATTGGTCATGTCTAAAACTGTTGAGCCATTTTCAAGTTTTTGAATGTCAGCTTTATAAAATTCTTTATTTTCAATAATCTTTTTCACGAGTTTTAGAGTAAGATTGTTAATTTTGATATGATGCATTTCGATCACTTTTCTCCATTTTTTAAATGAGTATTTATTATTTTTAACTTATTTTAATATATTAAATTAAGTTTATATTAAAATTTTATAACAATGAATGAAGTATCTGATTCTTTACAATTATTAATAGAATCCTTACGATTAGCTAAAAAATTCCTACTTGATACACTTGAGAAATCTAATCTAAATTTGAACATATATACGCATCTTGATGCTGATGGATTGTCTTCAGGAGCAATATTAGGTAAGACTTTTTTAAGAAAAAGAATTCCATTTCAAATAAGGGTGTTAAAACAATTAGAAAAAGAAGAAATCATTAAGTTAGCAAAGGATGCTATTGATGGAGCAAAATTCATCATTTTTTCTGATTTTGGGAGTGGTCAATACTTAGAATTAATTAACCATTTCCAGCTTGATGAGGCTCAAGTTCCTTTTCTTATTTTAGATCACCATCTCCCACAAGAAGTTTCAAATAAAGAAGATCCCAATATAGAAAAAATTCATCAAGATAGTATCCCTTGGCATATAAATCCTTATTTTTATGGTATAGATGGAAGCACAGAAATCTCCGGTTCAGGTTTATGTTACTTATTTTCCAAAATAATAGATAAGAAAAATGTTGATCTTTCTCCTATTGCTTTAGTGGGTGCAACAGGTGATATTCAAAACAGAGGTTCTAATCATTCCTTCACAGGCATTAATTCTTACATCCTTAAAGATGCGATTGAAGCGGATTTGATTGATGAGGTGGATGATCTTAGTTTTTCACCAATAAAGCCAATAAATGAAGCAATTGCTTATTCAAATAATATTAATTTACCCGGATTAACAGGAAATTCAAGTACCACCTTAAAGTTTTTAAAAACGATTGGTATTCTGATGGAAAACCCCGATGGTAATATAAGAACGCTAAACGATCTTACTCAAAGTGAAAAGAGAGATATTTCATCAAAAATTATTGAATATGCCCTAAAATATGAAATTGACCCCGATATTATAACTCAAAATCTAATCATCAATAGATATATCTTAAAGAATGAAGTTGTGGGATCTGAATTACATGAATTAAAGGAATTTTCTAAGTTATTAAACTCTTGTGGGCGGAGTGAAAATGCTTCTTTAGGTATAGCAATAGGCATGGGTGATAGGCGTATAGCATATCAAAAAGCTCAAGAAAATCTCGTTGAATATAGGAAAAAAATATCTAACGCTTTAAATTGGATCCAAAAGGATGGAAAAATCAAAGAAATGGATTATATTCAATATTTTTATGGAGAAGACGTAATAGCTGATACAATGATTGGAACTATTGCTTCAATGCTTAATTTTGATAGAAGTGGAATTATCAATAATATAAAGCCAATTTTTGGTTGTTCTAAGAGAGAAACGAAAGGAGTTTACAAAATATCAGCTAGAGCAAGTAATAAGGTTGTAGCAGAAGGAGTAAACTTATCAGAAGCAATAAGAAAGGCATTATCACTTTCAAATTTGGATGAATTAGGAGGAGGTCATCCTCCAGCTGCTGGAACTGTAGTTCCTATTGATAAAATAGAACTTTTTTTAAAAAATTGTGATAAAATTATCAAAGAACAAAGACATATCACTAATGATACTAAATAGCGTAAGATTCTCCTGTTTCAGGAGCGACAGCATTGTAATTTTCCTTATTTAGATTACTAGCTAAAGACGTAGTTGACTTTTCATCTCCGTGAACACAAAACACATAACGTGAATTATTGAATTTAATTCCTTTAATATAATTAAGGAGGTCTGATTTATCAGCATGACTTGAAAAATCAAAATAATCTACTTCACACAATGCTTTCGTTTTAGTACTTCTTGAATATCCTCTTTCTTCAAATTCGAATATTCCCTCTTCTAAAAGTTTTCTTCCAGGTGTACCTTCTACTTGATACCCTACGAGATATATAGCTGATGCGGGATCTTTAACAATTTTTGACACGTAATCAATCGCAGCACCACCTTTAAGCATTCCTGAAGGTGAAATAATAATATTTTTTCCTTTTTCTAAAATACTCATTCGATTTCTACTTTTTGCAAATTGTGCGGTCTTAATTGCACTCTTGAGCATAGAAAAATCCTTGAATGCGTTAGGGAATTCAGAATAAGCCATGCAAACTTTTCTAGCAAGTCCATCCAAATATATTGGTATCTTTAGGTCATACTTTTTTAAAACTAATAAAACTTCTTGTGATCTCGCAACCCCAAATGCGGGAATTAATACATTACCATCATTTTCTATTATGTTAACAATTCTATCTACGATATCTCTTTCTGTTTCCTCTCTTGGAGGATGCTCTTTTAGAGCATAAGTTGATTCTGTAATTAATGCATCAATCTTTGGTATTTCTGAAGATTTCGCAGGATTTATGAGATTAGTAGTTTGTGAATTTATATCTCCAGTATAAAATATTTTTTTTCCATCAACCTCAACAAGAATTGAAATACTTCCAGGAATATGTCCGGCATCATAAAATGTTATATGAAAATCATTAGAGATTTTCTGGCGAATCCCATTTCTCAAGAATTTGGCACTTTGTCTTAATTTATCTAATTCTTTATAACCAAAGGGGTATGGATACCTAGAAATCTTAATCATATCTTTTAGGAGAATATCAGATATTCTTAATGAAAGTGGATTAGTATAGAAAGGTAAGCTTGAATTTTTATACAGTAAGGGTAGTGCTCCTGAATGATCTATATGGCAGTGAGTAAGAGCAACAGCTTTAAGATTATCTAGATCTGTTTTATCAGGAAGCCGATCCTCTTCTTTGAATCTTACTCCATAATCGAGCATTATCTTTTCTTTATTGTTCGATTCAATTAGTATGGCGGATCTTCCGACTTCTCTGGCACCACCAAGAAATTTAATTACAGGCATATTTATACTCTCTTTTAAATACTAAATTTTTATATCTCTTTATACTAATAAATTTGCAAAAGAATAATAATTTTTTCAATGTAGAGCTTCGCGATATTATACAAATGTAATTATCAAATTAAAAAATAAAAAGAATTAATTAGACTGCAAAATATTACTTTATCTTTTTTATAACATTGGTCAGCAACGCGATAACATTATTTACATTTTTACCGAAAACTTCTAAAATCTCGTCCCACGTGACAGGAGCCTCATCTTCCTTCCAACAATCATAATCTGTAGACATTGCAACTGCAGCATATGGAATACCAGCCTCATTTGCCAAGATTGTCTCAGGAGCAATACTCATATTAATTACATCAGCCCCCCATAACCTAAACATCTCAGATTCTGCCCTTGTGGAAAACCTTGGACCTTCGATTGTAACAACTGTCCCTTTTCCATGAAATCTAAGATTAAGCTCTTTAGCCGTTTCAATAAAGATATTTCTTAACTCTTCTGAATATGGATAAGCCATGGCAGTATGCTTAGCATCGCCTGGTTGAAATTCATCAAAAAAACTTACTTTCCTCAATCTTGTAAAATCAATAAATTGATCGAGAATAACAAAATCACCTCGTCCAATTTCTTCTCTCAAACTACCACATGCAGTTGTTGCCAAGATATGAGTACATCCTTGATCTTTTAGCGCTTGTATATTAGCTCTATAATTTACTTGTGTTGGAGTTATAGTATGTTCCCTTCCGTGTCTTGCTATAAGAACAACATCCACATCATTGATTTTACCTACATTTAGTGGAGAAGTTGGTTTTCCATATGGTGTATCAACTTCAACATCTCTTCCATCTTTTAAAATGTCAGGATTATCTAGTCCCGAACCACCTATTATTCCTATTTTAATCATAATATTCACTATTAGGAGTTTTTCAATAGTTTTTTTTATAATATTTAAAATTACTCAATTTTTATTTATTTTATTAGAAAAAAATAGATGATGTGATTTCAAAATGAAAAATAATGATATTAATGCTGACATAGCTATAATTGGAGGTACTGGTTCCGATATCCATTTGGAAAATGCTGATGAAGTCAAAATCTTTACACCTTTTGGAAATAGTTCTTCAAAAATAACTATAGGCGATTTTAAGGATAAAAAAATAGCATATATTCCTCGTCATGGTAAAGATCATTCAATTCCCCCGCATAATATAAATTTTAGAGCAAATATATGGGCATTAAAAGAATTGGGAGTGAAATTTGTAATATCAACTTCAGCAGTTGGTTCATTGAAAGCAGAATTATCAAAAGGAACATTTGTAATAGTTGACCAGTACATTGATCGAACTAAGAAACGAGGTGATACTTTTTTTGAAGGAGGGCAAGTTTGCCACATAGGTCAAGCAGATCCCTATTGTGAATATATGAGAAGTCTTTTTTATGACTCGGGAAAAAATTTAGAAATAGAAATTTGTAATGGAGGAACATATGTTTGCATAGAAGGACCAAGATTTTCCACAAGATCAGAATCAAACATGTTTCGACTGCTTGGGGGAGACATTATAGGAATGACAACATATCCAGAGGTAGTTCTAGCTGCCGAAAAAGAAATATGTTATTGTTGCATTGCCATGATTACAGATCTTGATGTATGGGCGGGAAACTGTCCGAACTGTGGTATCGTCGCATATAAAAATGAATGTGATAAATGTGGTAATTTAATTCAAAAATTGAGTGTTGCTGTATCTGAAGTTATGAAAACAATGGAAGAAAATACTGAGAATCTTAAGAAATTACTAGAAATGACCATTCCTAAAATAAATACAGAAAAAGATTGTTCTTGCCATCACACACTATTAAATGCGATATTATGATTTTTTATTCTCTTAATTTCGGCGTTCTCGCAGCTAAGACAGCATCTAAACGTCCAATTGGTGTATTGTGAGGGGCTTTCTTCAGAATATCTGGATTTTCCTTAGCTTCGTCATAAATTTTGAATAAAATATCAATAAATCTATCTAAATTATTCCTTGTCTCTGTCTCGGTAGGTTCAATCATGAGAGCACCATTAACAATTAAGGGAAAATAGATCGTGGGAGCGTAAATGCCATAATCTAAGATGCGCTTTGCAATATCTTCAGTTGTAATATCGTTAGGAATCCCTTTATCTGATAACACAAATTCATGTTTGCAAATTCTATCGTAAGGAAGATGAAATCGTTTCTTTAAATTATGCCTTAAATAATTTGCATTCAATACAGATATTCTACCAACTCTACTCAGCCCTTCAGCGCCTAAAGCCAAAATATATGAATAAGCCCTTAAAATTATACCAAAATTTCCCCAAAATGCTTTAATTCGTCCAATTGAAGTATCCTTTCTTTCAACACAAATCATTCCGTCCTTATTTGATATCAAACATGGTTCAGGAAGAAATGGGATGAGTTCTTCAATAACCCCAACAGGACCAGACCCCGGACCACCACCACCATGGGGAGTAGAAAAAGTTTTATGAAGATTGAGGTGAACTATATCAAAACCCATATCTCCAGGGCGGCAGACCCCAAGCATCGGATTTAAATTAGCACCATCATAATAACAAAGTCCACCATTTTCATGGACAATTCGTGTTATTTCTTTTATATTCCTATCAAATACACCTAAAGTATTAGGATTGGTTAACATTATTCCGGCTACATCTCCTTGTTTCATGGCATACTCAAGATGATCTAAAGGAACTTCGCCTTGCTCATTAGATTGGACCTCAATAATAGAAAAACCGGCCATTTTCGCTGATGCAGGATTGGTACCATGAGCTGAATCTGGAACAATTATCTTTGTTTTAAGGATGTTTTTATTTTCAAAATATTTTTTCATTATAAGTAATCCAACCAATTCCCCATGCGCTCCTGCAGCTGGTTGTAGTGTGAAGCCTTCCATACCAGTGATCTCAGTTAACAATTTTGATAACTCTATGAGAATTCTAAGTGAGCCTTGGTTATCTTCTTGAAGCGGATGAATTTGAGAGAAGCCAGGAATTCTTGCTATAACCTCATTAATCTTTGGATTATATTTCATTGTACAAGAACCTAAAGGATATATTCCCGTATCTACTCCATAATTTTTATTACTTAGATTTACATAATGGCGAACAATTTCAACCTCAGGAACATTAGGAAGAGGTAATTCTTTTCTAATCAATGAAGTTGGTATTATTTCAGTAAGATCCTTAGCAATTACATCCATTTTAGTGATAAAGTTTCTATTAGAGCGGTTGAAACTCTTTTCAAATATAATTTTTGTATCCATCATGAATCCCCCATGTTATTTTCTTGAAATTTACTTGCTATATCTAAAAACTTGTCTAATGACTCTTTTGAATTGATTTCAGTAACACATACTAAAAGAACGTTTTTCATATTAGGGTAATAAGAAGAAATGCGTAAAGGAGGGAGGATATTAACATTTTTGCATTCAATGATAAATTTATCGATATCGGGACATTTCAATAAGAATTCATTGTATGTAGGTTTTTTATTTAGTATTTCATATCCTGGGATTAAGGCTAATTTTTCCTTCAAATAATGTGCTTTTTGAATATTTTGAGTAGCAATTTCCCGGAGGCCATGGGAGCCTACGGATAATAAATATATCAGAGCTGATAAGGCACATAAAGCTTGGTTTGTACAAATATTTGAACTTGCCTTCTCTCTTCGAATATGCTGTTCTCGCGCTTGTAATGTTAAAATAAAGCCTTCTCGTTCCCCATTTAATTCTTTGGTTTTTCCTACTAGCCTACCAGGTATCTTTCTTAAATATTTCTGTTTTGCTGTAAATATACCAAGTCCAGGTCCACCAAAAGAAGGACATATGCCAAAAGCTTGACCTTCTGCTACAAAAATATCAATATTGGTTAATCCAGGTGGTTGTAAAACACCTAAACAAGTTGGATCAGTCATGACCTGCACAATTAAGCAATTTGGAGCAGATTTTTTGATCTTTTTTGAAATTTCTACTACATCCTCGATATCACCAAAGAAATTTGGGCTTTGAATCATAATTGAAGCAACTTCTTCACTCAAATTATTCATTAGATCATCTTGAGATGCAATTCGTAACTCGATATTCTGTCCCCAACAATAAGTTTTAACAACTTCTACATATTCAGGATGTATCCCTTCCATAATTATGACGATATTTTTACTTGTTATTATCGTTGACATGATTGCTGCTTCTGCTAGAGCTGTAGATCCATCATACATGCTAGCATTTGCAACATCCATTTGTGTCAGACGTGAAATAATTGATTGATATTCATAAATTGCTTGGAGATAACCTTGACTTGCTTCAGCTTGATAAGGAGTGTAGGCAGTATAAAATTCTGAGCGACTGATTACAAAATCGACTAAAGAGGGAATATAATGAAAATAATTTCCAGCACCTAGAAAGTTACTTTGATACACTTTATTTTCTTCCGAGATTTTTACCAATTTATTTAATAAATCGGGTTCTGATAATCCAGGAGGAATATTTAACTGTGTCTTGAGTAGATCTTTTGGAATATCATCGAAAAGGTCATCTAATTCTTTAAGTCCTAAATCTTTTAACATCTCAGCAATCGTTTTATCATCATGTGGAATAAAATCCATTCTATTCTATTCACCTTTTAAATTTGAAATAATTCTTCTTAAAATAAGAAAAGAAATATTAATGTCCTTCAGATTCTATTATCTTTTTATATTCTTCAATAGAAAGAAGAGTTCCCAATTCATCTGAATGCTTAATCTTAATTTTTAATATCCAACCGTCATCAAAGGGAGAAGAGTTCACCATTTCAGGAGTTCCTTCTAATGCTTTATTAACTTCGATTATTTCACCTGATACTGGCATTTGTAGATCTCCAACTGCTTTAACTGATTCTATTTCAGCAACATTACTACCCTTTTCAAGAACTAAGCCAATATTAGGTAATTCTATAAAAACAATATCCCCTAATTGGTGTTGAGCATAACTAGTTATTCCAACAACCCCAATATCACCATCAACTCTCACCCATTCGTGAGAAGCAGTATATTTTATATCTTCCCGTAAATTATAATCCATAGCCATTCACTTCTTTTTATCTCAAACATTTCTAAAAAATGGTGTAGAAGATACTAATCCCTTCAACAGTTTATCTCGGATCTCAATTTGGATTTCTGTATCAATTTCCTTAAATTCTTTTTTTATCAATCCTAAGCCAATTGTCTTTTGTAATGTTGGTGAAAAACCCCCAGAAGTAACAAATCCAATCTCATTTCCATCTTTATAAATTTTATAATCTTGCCTTATTATACCACGATCTATTAAAGATAATCCAACAAGTGTTCGATTAGTTCCTTTAGACTTCTGTTCTAATAAGACTTCTTTCCCAATATAATCAATTCCTTCCTTTGGTTTTACGAGCCAAAATAATCCCGCTTCTATTGGTGTAATTTTATCATTTATTTCATGACCATAAAGAGAATAAGACGCTTCAAGTCTTAAAGAGTCCCTTGCACCTAATCCAGCAGGTTTAGCACCTAATTCCATTAAAGAATTCCATACTGTTGATGCATATTCATTATCCATTGATAGTTCAAATCCTTTTTCACCAGTATAACCAGTTCTGGCAATGAAAATTGGTAGATCATTTAGTTTGCAATGCCTAAAATAAAATCTATTAATTTCAGATAAATCAGTATCTACAATTGTTTGCAGAAGTTCATCTGCTTTAGGACCTTGAAATGCAATACGAGCTCTTTGATATGAAAGATCCGTGATTTTAACATTCCAATCTCCAATGTGATTATTTAACCATTTAAAATCCTTCTCAACATTACTTGCATTGACAATCATTCGAAACCTTTGGGGAGTTTCTTCATAATAAACCAAATCGTCTACTACTGTTCCATTTTCATAACACATGCAAGAATATTGCCCCTTTGAAGGTTCCAGTAGGTTTAAATCATTAATCATTACAAATTGAAGGAAAGGGAATATATCTTCTCCTTCAAGAAGAAATTCTCCCATATGTGATATATCAAAAATACCAGCATTGGTTCTCACTGCGTTATGCTCTTTAATTATGCTTTCATATTGCACGGGCATAAAGAAACCGGCAAAGTCAACCATTTTCGCTCCTAAGTTAATATGAGCATCATAAAGCGGAGTTTTTTTCGATTCGGTAATAATTTCCACACCATTTATACTAATCATGTAATATTGAGAGTATAAAGTTCTCAGAATTATTTAAATTTTCAGTCTAATATTTAAAAAAGAACATTCGGGAAAAAAATGGGTATTATATGATGAAAACTTTATTCTTGGCTATTATTCTTCGACAGGAATCTCAACAAGACTCAAAACGTCATAGCCTTCTAACTTTTGTTTTCCATGTAAACTACCAGTTAATTCTATTACAAAAACTACTCCTTCGACTATTCCTCCAGCTTTTTCTATTAAATTACAAGCAGCTTTAGCAGTACCACCCGTCGCTAACAAATCATCAAATAATAAAACCTTTTCACCTTTCTCGATAGCATCAACATGCATTTCTATTTTATCTGTTCCATATTCAAGTTGATATTCTTCGCTTAATAATTCTGCAGGTAATTTACCTGGTTTTCTTATTAAAACAAAACCAGCACCAAGATGATATGCTATAACACCCCCCCAAATGTAGCCTCTAGCTTCAATTGCAGCAACTTTAGTAATTCCTCTACCTCTGTAATGATTAATTATTATATCATTGGATTCTTTAAAAGCAGCGGGATGCTTGGCCAATGTTGTAATATCTTTAAATTGAATTCCCTCTATGGGAAAGTTTGGAACATTACGTATGAATTTTAACAGATCCATCTTCATTCATCCAATATATATATCTTTTAGATTTATTAAATTTTAAATTAGGTAATTAAAAATATTATTTAATTGAATCGTCATATATAAAAATAAAAAAACTCAAGGTAAGCTAAAAATTAAATAAAATTAAATAAACATTAATTTATACAAAATATATTAGACAATTCAAGATTTTAATTCTAATATATAATAAAAAAATTTCAAAATCATAAAAAGGTGAAAATTTTTTAAAATACTTTTGTTTGGTCCAGAAAATGCGGGTAAAACGTCGTTAATGCGGACTACTTGTTTAGGTTATAATTTCATGAAAGTTTTAAATCTTAAACCTACGAAAAGCATATCTAGAGAGAATTTTATCTTTAGAGGTATAATGGAAATCAATTTATGGGACGCAGGAGGGCAATCTCATTACATGGAAAGATATTTTTCCGAATCTCATCGAGAATTAGTATTTTCAGAGGTAATAACAGCAGTTTTTATGGTTGATTCGACTGTTATTGAAGATCGAGTTAAAGAAGTTTTTGATAAGTTCTTAACCTACATATTCGAATTTAGTCCACACATCAAACAAGTTTATGTGTTGCTAAATAAGATTGATCTTCAAGAATCTGAAGAAGATAAGATCTATGGATTACTAACTAATGGGTTATCGGATGAATTAAAAAATAGATTAGTGTTTACTCCCGTATCAGTTAAGGAAGGTAGTGCACAACATCGGCTAATTGAAGTCCTTGATTTTGAAATTCAACAAAATACTCTATCATTACAACGTCTTGGAAAAATCCGCCATCTATTGGATGAATTAAAAGTAAACACTCTATCTGAATACCTTCTATTTAACCAACCAGATGGTTTACTAATTGCATCTACCTTGGGAAAGTTTGAAAGCAAACCCTTACAATTCATGAAATTTGAAATTGGTACATTGGATTCCAACGTCTATCAAATTTACTCAAAAATCATGGACTTATTAAATTCTGACATCTCACCATTAGAATTATCAACCGTTATTTATGAAAGCGAAGAAAAATATGTTTTAATTAAAGAAGTGAGTAATAACACGGTTTTAATGGCAGTTACCAAGAGTAAGAATGAAGAAGCATTTGGTACGATAATGAAAACTCTTAGTGGGGATGATTTTAACAGCCTAAAACAATATTTAAGTGATGTGAATTTTTAATTCATTATTATTTCTAAAATAAAAAATAAGATATAAAAAAATAAAATAAAGATTTACTTCTCTTTTTCATGTAAGCTAATCTTCTTGAGAATGTGTTGTTTTGCATGATGAGGTTTTCTGATAACAGTATCATTGTATTTCTCAATTTCTCTTGCTTCATCACACATTAAGGCGGCAGTTCTCATCATTTCATGAGCTGCTGCTAATAATGGCATGTATTCCTCTCTGTCTTTTAGTACAAAGCAAGCTTTAGCTGTAATTTTTGATACAGAAGAAGCTAACTCGAATGCTGCAATTACTTTTGCTTCTGCATATGGATTAGAGAATTCAGCAGCTTTCAATGCGGTTGTAGCATCAATCGTAATTTGAGGTAAAGAAGGTGTTCTACCTTCCAACATATCCATTATCACTCTATTCAATTCTTCAGCAATAACTTGTAATGCTCCCGTAATGGCTAAAACTTTCAAGAGATCAGCATTAAAGCAACTCATTTCAACAGGATCCAAGAAAGGTCTTCTTGCACCTATCATGCTATCACAATTGACCAAAATATATCCCATATTTTTCTCTTTTATCTCGTCAATTGCTTTCTTTGCTGGTGCGTCTGAAATGATTATGGTTGGGATTCCAGCAGAATGAGCCATTTCTCTTGCTTTCAATGGACCTTTAAGAGCTGCGTTAGGACTTGACATTATTATTAATTCTGATTCAAATGCTAGAAGTGATTTCATTGTTTCTTCGCATTCTTCGGTAGGATACATTTTTGCGCCGGAGGTTACTTCTCGCACTTTTAATCGTGTAGCTTCAGCTCGTTCATCCATTAAGAATGCGAGTAAAAGAGAACTTCCGATAGTCCCATTTTTAAGTATTCCAATATTCAAAATTTTTTCTGACATTTTTTTCAACTATAGAGTTTACTAATTTGACAAGATATTATTATTTTTCATTATTAAAAAAAAATCACCTTTGTGTTTGGTTATTTAACATTTTAATTTTGCATATATGGACTTATCGTAGAATTAAATAATCATAATAATAGCAAGGAACAAAAACGAATAAATCAGTTTTGGAATGGATATAAGCAATATAGAATGGACTATATTTTACAAAAGATTAAAAGAAGACTCTCAGAAATATCAAGAGATTGGACCCAACATTGGAATATCTATATGACATTTTGCTATAATAATATGCCTTAATATTCATACGATAATAGAGAATTGCTATAGTTTTATTTTCCTTTAATGTATTATCAGAGAATTATACAAGCTAAACTTACTGATATTTATGATTCAAGACTTAACTCTATAGGTGTAAATCCCTCTTTTTTCCGTAATTACTTAAAGAAATGGCGTAAAAAGAACCTTCATAATAAGAATTAATAAAAAGAATTTATTTATTTTAATCCCGTCATTTCCATGGTTATATCCCATAACTTTTTAGCATATTCTTCGTTATAGGAATCTTCTGATGATTTTTGCTCTTGTTTGTTAATAAAGTACTTCCCAGTTACTCCTTCTACTTCTGACGAAGATGCTAAATATATTGATGTCTCAGCTCCTTTTTCAGGACTTTTAAAAAAGCGTCTTGCAATGCCTTTTTTTGGTTTTAATCTATCTACGCCCAATTTAGTATTTACAACTCCCGGGTGAATTGTGTTCAAAGTAACTCCTGTCCCTTCTAATCTTCTACTGAGTTCATATGAGATTAACAGTAGAGCTAATTTTGAATCTCCATATAATCCCATAAATCGGCGTTTTTTATTCTCGCCTTGAAGGTCTTCAAAATCAATGGTACCAAATTTATGTGCTGCTGAATCAACATTAATAATTCTGCTTGGAGCACTTTTTTTCAATGTATCAAGTAATAGATTTGTCAATAAAAATGGAGCTAGAAAATTTACCGCAAAATTCATCTCAAATCCATCGACAGATAATTCTCGTTTCGAAAGCATGACACCGGCATTATTTATTAAAACGTGCAGACTTTGGTATTTAGTTTTAAATTCAGCAGCCAATTTTCGAATGGAATCAAAGGATGATAAATCACATAAGAGTAAATCCACGTATTTGTTCCCTGTTTTCTCAATGATCTCTTTTTGCGCCGGTTCTCCTCGCTCCTTATTTCTACAGACCATTACTACATGTGCATTCAACTTTGCTAACCCTATTGCCGTAGCGTAACCAATACCCGAATTTGCCCCCGTGATAAGGCAGATTTTTCCTTCCATATTCATGTTTTATTCAACTCAATTAAAATATTAATGATAGAACTAGTTTTAAGTGTTAATTTTGAGTAAGATAAATATTATTTCTACTTTTTGATTATGAAATATTCATAAATTGAGTTGAAACACAACATTTACATTTTTGTAATAAAAAGATAATTTTAAAAAAGATTTGAGATAAATATAAATATTCGGGAAAAATTAAAATGCTTCTTAGAATTTCCCGAGAGAGTGGTGAAAGCTTGAAAGCATTAAATATAAAATTTGACAAATTAGCACAAATGATGCAAAAAACATCATTAGATATAAATTATAAACCTAAAATTCATGAACTTATAGATTTAGATGAAATACCTGAGGTTAATTTAATCAATGAAAATTGGGTTAAGATTAAAGTCAAATTGGGTGGAATTTGTGGGACAGATTTACATATTTTAGCTTTAGATTTTTCCAAAGCGTTAACAGTTTTTTCTTCAACTCCAGCAATTCTTGGACATGAGATTTCAGGAGTGATTACGGAAATTGGAAGTAATGTTGATAATTTTTCAGTAGGTGACAGAGTAGTTGTTGAACCCATTCTTGGATGCGAAGTGAGAGAAGTTGAAAAGTGTGCTTCATGTAAGGATGGAAATAATAATTTATGTTCAAATTTCGACAAAGGAAGTATCCCTCCAGGTATGACCACGGGAACATGTAAGGATATTGGAGGGGGTTGGGGAGAATTCCTTGTTGCTCACAAAACTCAAATATATAAAATACCTGATTCAGTTTCATTTGAAGAAGCGGTGATTGTGGAACCATTAGCAACAGCAATTCATGGTGTGTCCAAGAAATTACCCGATGATTTTGATAATTGTGCTGTTGTTGGATGTGGAACTATTGGTTTATCTACTATTATCGCTTTAAAAGCATTTAGTAATTGCAACGTTATAGCAATAGCAAAATATCCTTTTCAATTAGAACTCGCTCAAAAATTTGGAGCTGACGACGTGTTTCTCGTGAAAAAAGACTTGCATATCAAAAAAATTGGGAAAAAAATTGGAGCTAAAGTAGTTACACCGATGATGGAAGATGCAATGTTATTAGAACATGGGATAGACATTGTTATTGATTCTGCTGGGAATGCTTCTTCTATGTCAAATGCAATACGATTAATTAAATATAAAGGAACTATAATAATGCTAGGTTTTCCTGCATTTATGGAAATCGATTGGGGTCCATTAATAGCCAAGGAAGCCCAAATTATTCCTTCATTTGAATATAGTTATGATATCATAAATAAAGAAAAACAACGGTCTTTTCAAATTGCTTCAGATTTAATAGAATCAGGTAGGGTTAATTTTAAAGATTTTTTGACACATAAATTCCCTATAGATGATTATCAATATGCGTTAGAGGTAGCTTCAAATAAAAAAGAATACAATTCAGTAAAAACAGCATTTTATTTCTAATCATTTTATAATCTCATCTAATAGGAGTTAGTGAATTTCTTAAACTTTTATATAAAATTGAGGTCTATTAGTATTACCGAATAAATATTGATAAAAACTATATTGGAGTTGATAGATAAAGATGGAATTGAATGGTGTAGAAATCGAAGACACGTTTTGTGAAGCGTTTGGGGCTGTTTTCACTAGAATTTTAGTTACAGCTAAAAATGAGAAATGGGCAAATATTGCAGCTCAAGTAGCAACGGGATATGGAACTTCAACAATTCATTGTGATGCCGAAGCGGGGGTTGATGTTGTATTATCTGCAGATAAAACGCCGGATAAACGTCCTGGAGTCGTATTGATGTTTTTTAAGACGAAGAAGGATAAAATGGACGGTGTTTTGTTAAATAGAGTTGGTCAATGTATATTAACATGTCCCACGACTGCTTGTTTTGACGCATTAAATGGATCTTTAGTCCCTGAAAAAGAATTTGAAATTAAAACGGGATATAAACTTAAGTTCTTTGGAGATAAATTTGAGGAAATGGTAGAAGGTCAATTTCCTTTTGAAGCATGGCGCATACCTGTAATGGATGGAGAATTTTTGGTTCAAAGTACTTTTAAAGTTGGAAAAGGAGTAGCAGGTGGAAATTTCTTAATAATGGCAGAAAGCCAAGACGCTGGACTTGCAAGCGCGGAAGCTGCTGTTAATGCTATGGAGGGTATTGAGAACGTTATTGCCCCCTTTCCTGGAGGTGTTGCTAGATCTGGAAGCAAGGTTGGCTCTAATTACTCATTTTTGAATGCCTCTACAAATGATCCCTTATGTCCTACGCTTAGAACTAAAATTGACAGCTCATTGCTAAAAGAAAATGAGAATTGTGTATATGAAGTAATATTAGATGGTGCTACAGAAGAAGCAATGATTAAAGC
>JAGXNU010000239.1 GCA_019894815.1 Promethearchaeota archaeon | reverse complement strand
GATCAGTTGTCATTAGGATAAAATTCTCGTTATCAATAATCGATGCTGAATCTTCTCCAATATCAGAAAAAACTCTACTAGATTTGTATGATTTAGTCTGAATTAACTGAACAATTGGATCGATCTCTCTTTTTTCAATTATGTTTTTATTTTCTCTAATTGAAGTCGCAATCTTTTTCAACATAATAAATAAATCGAGTATAAAATTTAATATGTATTATTGAATCCTATTAATATATCTGATAATGAAACAAATAATTAAGCTTTAGGAAATGGAAGAATTAATAAAATCCTCAATTTTCAATGGATTAGTATTCGCAGTCTATGATCAGTTAGGGCCTCAACCTGTTTACATGTTTCCTGAGCCAGTTAGGAGGAATTCTAAAGATGAGGAAAATCATGAAACTCAAAAAGATTTACTCGGATTGACGATGAGAGATTACACTCATATATCAATTAAAAATCTCTCTCTCTTGATAGGGGATGGGTCTATTTTTGAGAATCCCAAAATAAAGGAATTTAAGCACTTTGGTATCATTCCTTTTCCTGATTTTCACTCCACTTCTCTAACCTTTTTCCATTTCGTTGAGATCGGACAAGCTGAACAACCAGCAGCTACCGCATTTTCTCTGTTGGTTGATGAAGATCGGAGGAGCTTTCTATATAACAACATGGATCGTTTGAAGCATTTAATTATGGAATTTTTTCAGAAATTTGATAAAGAACTATTGGATCATTTAAAACCTCAAGAAGAAATAGAACATCATTTTAAATCCCTTTTAAAACAACTTATGGAGATTGAACAATCACCTTCCACATCGTTTTCAGCACAAAGAAAATTGAAGATTTTATTTACCGGTTTAGATAGCACAGGCAAGACATCTTTTCTACTTTCTGTTGATAGAAAATATTCGAAACTAATTGGAGTAAAGCCTACTCTAGGTGCTAAAGTTCGATCTATCGAAGCTCTTGGAGCTTCAATTTTTCTTTGGGATTTAGGTGGCCAACTTAGTCTTAGACAAAAATACCTCAATAAAGCTCACATCTATCTATATGAAGCAGACTTAATATTTTATTTTATAGATGTAAAGGATAAAAAAAGGTTTGAAGAGAGTATTGAATATCTTCAGAATATTCAAAAAGTCTTAACCAATTTTGATCAAAAGACTCCAATAATGTATATTTTATCAAAATCAGATCCTGATATAATGCAATTACCAAAGATAAAGGGCAATATCGAGGAAATAAATCAAAAATTAATTAATGTTTCGCATGGTGAACATCCTGAAATATTTTTTACTAGTATTTTTGATTACTTTTCGATTTTAAGAGCTTTTTCCTCTGGAATTGCCAAACTTAGCCCTAACCGTAAATTAATTGAACACAATTTGAGCAATTTCTCAAAAGAAACAAAAATTTATTTAGCGTTATTGATGAGTAATGATGGATTGATCATGGCAGAGTTTTTTACGCCTAAAGCAATAAAAATTACTGCAATTTCAAAACCAGAAGAGTTATTGAATGTTTTCCAACTCACCGCCCCCCAATTCGCGATATTATATAAAATATTTTCTAAATATAGAACAGTTCCTCAAGATGAAACCATATTTAAAGTTGCTAAATCAGTAATTCTTTTTAAAAAGGTAAATGTGAATCAATTCGGAATGTTTTTACTTTTATTAATGGATGATGAATCCAAAAAAGATAATATAAACCTTAAATTACCGAATTTCCTCAAAATTACTGAAGATTTGTTGTTAACTTATATTTCTTAGAAGATTTTAGAAAATTTTTGTTAATGGAGTCTTTTCCGAAATTTGCTTCCTGAGAATTCTTTTTCGATAGTATGAATTTATGCCAGCAATTAAAGAGACTGCAGGAATGATGCATTTTGCGAATTTTATTGGACCAAATAATACGAAATCACTTCCTGCATTAATACAATATGCCATCTGGGCAGCTATTGCACCACATCGAGAAGCTTCCCCAAATTTTTTCCCAAAATTCCAACCATATATCGCGTTAGCAGGAGCAAATCCTACAGGATAGCCTAGTTCCTTTTTTACCATTCCAACGGTTTCAATATTAATTCCGATGCTTGGTAAATCTAAAACTGCTGTATCGATAATTATATTCTCAATATTTGCTTTTTGAGCTTTAGGAATCAAGACATTTCTTAAAAAATCCAACTTTTGCTTGGGAAAAATGCATCTTGAGCCAAATGTTAATAGTACAGCAGACTTTACCCCTATCTCCTTGATTTTCTCCAGATTAGCATCACTTGTGGAATCATCTATGCTATTAAGGATTGCTCTATCTAACAAACCGATTTCTTTTAATCCTTCCAATGCAGGAATGCGTGAACTATCATTTAATCCATCTACTAAGAAAGGAAAATCAACTTTTTCTGCAACGAATTCACATTCCTTAATGAGAGCATCTGGATATCCTCCCACAACGTCAATAATCCCTTGCATGTTTGTTTCATCAATAATCTCAGAATATTCGTTCAATTCTTGTTCAGCGAGATTTTTATCGATTTTCCCCGTTTTCTCATCTAACAAAGCTGCGTGGTTAGCATAAAATACCGTACCAATCATGACTGGAGGATTCTCTCCGGGCTGGCCGCCTAATTTCACGTCACCAATCTCGAATACTAATTGCTCTTTTTCAAAATTTAACATGATACATTCTCGTTTTTAATTATGGATATTAGAAAGATACATTATTATTAATTAATTTTTATCTACTTTTCCAGACAATGCATTCTTTGGTGATTTGAACTTCTTGCTAATTAATGTACCGATATAAATTATGCTTATGATGAATTCTGGAATCCATTTATGAAGCAATAAGATGATAATTGCGGCTATAAAAGAACTTGCTGCGCTAATAGACACGTGAATGCTTTCCCAGGGATATCCAACATAATATAGATAAATCTGAATTATCATTCGTATTATGTTAACAACGTAAAATATTGCTGCGGACATGATAAGAGACTTTGTTTTACGCCATACTATATCCTTCTTTGTTTTGCCATCCATTGAGTGAGGAATAAAAATCAATAGACCGGCGAATACCGTAATTGCTTGAACTCCTGTACAAAA
>JAGXNU010000238.1 GCA_019894815.1 Promethearchaeota archaeon | reverse complement strand
ATACACAGAAAAATATCACCAGAGCAGCCACCATATAAAACTCTCATACCATATCATAGTTTCTTGGAAAAAGATGCATCCCCTCTTAATCCAGGGGAAATTGCTGAGATTAAATTTGGATTACATGTTACATCTGTTCTTTTGAAAAAAGGACACAGATTAAAAATTGCGATAGCTGGATGCGATAAGGATACTTTCTCAAGATATCCATCAGAAGGGAGACCAAAAATAAGCATTTATCATTCGAAAAGTCATGCATCTTATATAGATATCCCAATTATTCAAAAAGATAATAGAGGTGATAACTAATGGAAGGATTCTTACCAATAATGAAGGAAAAATTCAAAGAAAAAATAGAGATAAAAGAGGATAAACAAAATTTAACCATCACTCTTATTGTAAAAGGAGATATTTTTGGGAAATTTCTTTATCCCGATGAGATTCCAATCATTTTAAAGCTTTATGGTGGATTGAGAGAAGATATTCAAATGGAAATCAAAGCCAATGAAAAAGAGCAAAAAGTAGATATAATCCTTGAAAATGAAGAAGATTTTAAGAAAATTCAATCAACAATGAAAAACATATGGGAAAACGCAGTAGATATGTTAGCAGAGCTGTTAAAAGGTAATTATGAAATAATTAAAGATGTACCTAATATTGATAATTAATTTTTTTTAATTTAATTTTACCATTTCATTTATTGATTTTGTTCTTGTTTTATCATTTTAAAAAAATTTGAGAGATCAATATTTCCACCGCTAATAACTAAACCAATTTTTTTATTTTTAATTAAAGAAGATTCGATATCTCCATAAAGTAGTCCAGCTAAAGGCACTGCACCAGAGGGTTCAACAATTAATTTCATACGTTCCCAATAAAACCTCATTGCATCAATAATTTGTTCCTCAGTAACAGTGATTATCTCGCTTACTAAATCTTGGATTATGGGAAATGTTTTCTCGCCGAGTGATGTTCTTAGTCCATCAGCGATTGTATTGGGATTTACTACAGGTATCAGTTTTCCTTGTTTGAAAGATTGATAAGCATCGTTAGCATTCTTGGGCTCAACACCTATTATTTTAATTCGGGGGTCATATCCTTTTGCTGCGATAGAACAGCCACTAATTAATCCTCCTCCCCCTATTGGAATCAGTAATAAGTCAAGTTTTCCGATTTGATTAACAAATTCTAAAGCTGTTGTTCCACCACCAAAAATTACATTATAATCATCATATGGATGAACTAATCTATATCCATGTATATCTATTTGTTCTTGGGTCACTCTTGTGCGATCCTCAATATTAGGCCCCGAAAAGAGGATATCTGCTCCATAACCCTTTGTCGCGTCTATCTTAGACGGAGTCGCATTTTCAGGCATTACAACAGTGGCTTTAATACCTAATATCTTCGCAACCAATGCTACAGCTTGAGCAAAATTACCAGATGAATGAGCGATTATCCCTTTTGTTCTTTCTCTAATTGGTATATGACTTATACAATTCCAAGCACCTCTAAACTTGAAGGAGCCAGTTCTTTGAAAGTTTTCGCATTTTACAAAGATTCTTTTAGCATTTGTCATGGCATCTAAAGTTCTGCTTTTCATTACTGGAGTGTGGTTTGCTGCATCAGAAATTATCTTATAAGCCTTTTTCACTTCTTTAAAAATAATATTTCACCTTTGTTGATTTATAGCTAAATAGCTAAAGGTTTAGATTAGTAAATATTTGTAATCTTAAATAAGTCTTTAATCAAAAATATTAATAATCAATCTTCTAAAATTATTGTTTCATCAGTGGCAAATCGCTGTAGTGCATTTTGATCTAATTTTATCCCCCATCCAGAACCATCTGGAACTTTCACTTTTCCATTCGAATAATCTAATGATATCTGCAATAAATCATCCTCAAGCATTTCTTGGCCAAATAATTCAGAAGGATGATTAATGGAGTGATGAAAAGCCGCATGTAAATGAATTTGCATTGCGGATGCTATCCCTAATGGTTGATTGTGTAGTACAACATCAAGTCCTCTCATTTTTGCATAATGAATTGCTTCAATCGCTTTTGTTATACCTCCTGGACGATCCGAATTAAGACCTACTACTCTTACTGCTCCAAGTTCAACCAAAGTTATAAAATCTTTTAGAGAAAAAAACCCTTCATGAGACATTAGAGGTGTATTGATTCGTTTTTGAACATACGCCATGCCTATATAATCATCTGCTCTTACGGGTTGTTCTGCAAAATCTATTTGAAATGGTTCAATTGCTTTAATTGCATTAACTGCTTTTGATGGCGTGTAGGATTGGTTATAATCAACACGTAAATTAATTTTATTACCAAAAATAGTTCGGATTGCCTTAACCGTTTTAACATCTGATTCAATGCTTTTTCCTAATTTCAATCTAAAAGTACGAAAACCCCTTTTAAAATAGGACCTGACAAGCCCTTTCATTAGCATCGGTTCTCCAAGAGGAATTAAGGCAGCTAGTGGGATCTCATCAATATTTCTTCCACCAATTAATTCACACACTGGTAAATCCGTAATTTGCCCCATTAAATCATAACAAGCCATGTCTAATAATCCTTTTGCGGTCTCATTTCGAGCCAAATTAGCATCCATGCGAAAATTAATTTTTTCAATATTGAAGGGATTTTCTCCTAAAACATATTTTGAAAGTGAAATTTGAATGGCATCAATAATTTGAGCCGGAGATACACCTGTTTCTGGTAACCATACAAATGACTCTCCTAGACCTATACTTCCATCTTTACTAAAAAGTTTGCATATTACAAAATCGCCACCAAGCCACGCTTCTTCAGCACCTATTGCCATGCCTAATCCTCCTTCCGATTCTGCCATTGCTTTTTGAACGTAGCCTTTAAATGGTACAAACAAAGGTGTTAATTCGATTCTTTCAATTGAGTTTTTCATGTTTTTTCAGATAAAAATGATTTTTTCAAATAAAAAATAAAACGAGGCAGCATTACCTAAGTAAATAATCATTGTTAGAAAAGCGATGGTTATTTTGGTGGTAATTGATCGTTCAAGTGACCATTCATAAGCATAGAAGCACGTCAACCCCAAAATGATTTCTGGAATGATAATGTAGATTGCACCATATCCAATGAGCGTCACGTTAATTG
>JAGXNU010000237.1 GCA_019894815.1 Promethearchaeota archaeon | reverse complement strand
TCTTCTACTTCATCAAATAGCTTACACTCATTAAAACGCCTGTAATATTCGCTAATAAACTCATCGCTAAGCTCCTCAAATGCTTCATTAGAAAAATCAAATCCAAGTTTTAAATAATATTTTGTTACCGGAAAATCAAAAATCTCCTTATATTTTTTTGAATCAATTCTGGGCAAGTTGCGTTTTTTTAACATCTTATTCATTATTTCCACTACTAACCATACGTCATTTATTAATGTTCCGTTCCAATCCCAGATAATATGCTTATACTTACTTAATCCTTCTATCATTTATTACCTCATTAAAGTTATACTTCATCTCATTTCTCCTCAAGTAATAGATTTTTTAAATATTCGTAGCTGTTTGCGAATTTCATTTTCAATTGTTTTTTCAACTTTTCTTTTTGTTTCTTCCCATAATTCTCTTGCCCTCTGTTTTGTTTCATGTGATTGCTTAATGAGTGATGAGATTTCTTCCTGAACTTTTCTATAAAGGATTGGCACTTGTAAATTTTCAATCTGTTCGGGTCTCCAGTGGGTAATTACCGACCCTTCACCTTCTCTTCCAATCTGCAGATTCCCGATAATTGAATTAATACAAAGGGCTAAATATTCTTTATTAATTTTATCTTCATCAATCTTTAATATCAGGATACTACCAGCGGCAATCCCTTCTACCGGTTCCTTTACCACATAAGCTGTCCCTGGCATTACCTCTTTGCTTAAAAGAAAATCTCCGACCTTAGGTTCATAGGGTGTTTTGAGTTTTTGGAAGTCGAGAATAAATTCCTTAAGTTTTGCTATTTTAGAATGCTCTTTTAAACATTCCATAAATCGATTATAAGTAGTCTGAAAATACTCAGCATCTATACGGTGAACTCCAAACACTTTAGAAAGATTAGCCGTATAAGAAAGTTCATATTTTTCTTGGAAACCTTCTAATCCCAGTTTTTCTAAAAGAAGTTTTTCAGCCTGGGAGTAAAGGGATTTTGTTTTTTCGATTAACTCGAAAGAGTTTTTAACAAGTGTTTCTATTTCCTGCTGAAAATCTGCATCAAATAGAGGAATTAACAGTTCTTCTACTTCTCTACAACTTACGTTAAATTGCTCGGTTTGCCTGCTTAACATCCAAAGCTGTTCCTTGCCATATTTGGAGTTTAAAAATATAGTCAGATAGAAGGGATTGAGCAAATTCTTATCCGTTTTTATAACCGCAATATTTTGGTTGGTTACTGATGGTGGATAGTAATCTAAGAAAATCGCCGCTCTGCCAATGACGTCATAGTGTGCTCCGCTTATTGTTACTGTGACATTCTTGAATTTTAAGTAATCACTCTCCGATATACTTCGAGCAGGTAAAAAATCTGAATTTTCAAAATTAATGACTCCTTCTATCAAATTATCTGTCTTTAAAAAATGAATTCTTATATCATCCTGGTAAATATCTCGATCTCTCGGGGTATATCCTGTCCTAACCGGTTCTACTAAAAGATACCCTAATTTTCTGATAATAGTCATTTTCTTAAGGTCCTTCTCTAATTTAAGAAAGCTTGTGCGGTAACGTCCTGCATCAAACCTTTTAACATATTCAATTTCTGATAATTTCACAATGCTTATCCTGGCCATATTTTCAAGCCCCCCAGAAATTAAAATTCTGCTCTTTGGCAAATTTAACAAAAGCCTCGGCTATTTCATCCAGATCATGGTCAATGATGCTGCGTCCATATTTATCCAAGAGAAATCCTCCCTTTAATCCTCTTTTACATATATATTCTCCTTTATTATCTTTAAGCGATTTTTGGTTCACTGCAAAGAAAATAGGATAATCACTCTCTTTTATCACTTTGCCATCTAACCAAAATTTCTTAAATTGTTCGGTTGTCCCTTCATCATTTAAGACTAAATAGATCTGCCCGCCCAAAGTTCTTTGAGAAATATCTTTATTAAACTTTTCAATTCTGCCGGTCAAGGTATCAATTTCTTTTCTCGTTTCTTCCATCTTTTTATCATCTAAGATATTGCCCTTTAATTCTTTATGTTTCTCCCTTAAAAGAACTTGCATTTCTTGTAATTTCTCAATTAAAGCTTTGAGTGATTTCTTTCTTTTTATTTTTTCGGTTTCTTCAACTTCCGAATCTTCAATGCTTCCTCCTGATTTTATCTTCGTTTCAAAATAGGTATTAATAAAAGATTTTAGTTCTTCAGACAGCTCTCCCCCGCACAACAATTCATCCCAACTTATATTTTGGTAATATTTTTTTACTTCTTCTACCAGGTTGACACATTCAGTTAGAGTTTTGAGTGATTTCTTCCACTTAATTTCTTCGATTTTTTCAAGCTCTTCGTTCTTTTCAACTTCTAAACCTTCAATTTTTTCTTCTAATTTTTTTCTTGTTTCTTTTTCTAATTCTTCTCTTTCCTCGAAATATGTCTCAACGAAAGATCTTAATTCTTCGTTTAGTTCTTTCTCGGACAATAATTTATCCCAACCCACATCCTGGTATTCTTTCTTTAATCGTTTTACAAATTCAAACCATTCTCTTTCACATTTTACTTTAATCCCCAGGATTTTCTTTTTTTCCTCATTGGTGTATTTTTGTAAAAATAAGATACTTGTTTTTATTCCGGTGTAAGGTTTAAAGGTATTTCTATGTAAACCCACTACTGCCAAAATTCTTGCTTCATCTATAATAAATCTACGGATATATTCAGCGCTTGCACTATTTAATAAGACCTGAGGTATAACAATTGCCATTCTACCGCCAGGTCTTATAAACTGTAATGAACGATCCAAGAAGAGGATGTGTCGATCTATCTGCTTTACTAATCTACTATTTTTCACTGCCAATTGATAAAGCTTTAAAACATCTTTTTCCTTCACTTTGCCAGTAAAAAGTGGATTGGTCATGAGAAGGTCAAAATCAAAATACAAAAACCTGTTTTGATTTTCTTTATCTTTTTCCGGGTTTTCGGGAAATCTCAGAAGTCTTGGTCTTAAAGCTGCTTTTATTTCATCGTCCCATAGCAAAGGGTTCAATGAATCACTATGTGAACCTCCGCCAAATATATAGGATTTGTCATTTCCGACTATGAGGTTAATAGCTTTGGCAATTTTTATAGCTTCTTTGGCAAAATCTATTCCGTATATATTGTTTTGTGTAAAAT
>JAGXNU010000236.1 GCA_019894815.1 Promethearchaeota archaeon | reverse complement strand
GGTTGATAACTTCCATTATTGGCTTTTGAAGAATGCTCCTTTTTTCCATATAACGTATTTTATCTTTATATATATTGATTTTATAAGATGAGCTTAATGTATCCACTTCTTCAAGGATTATCGTTTTATCTGAAAATTTAAATTCCTCTTTGTCCATTAAGATAAAACAATTTTTCAATCAAAAAAACAATTACCATTTTTTAATAATAATTTTATATGAAAACTCTATAGAGATAAATAAAAATATAATAAGAAATAGAACCTCCAGAACAAATTTATTGATATCTTTAATCTTATCTAATAGAGTTCCTTTAATTTCTCAATATCAACCGGACCATTAATATTGATCAAGCTTACAAGATTTTCATCAAGTGGTTTAATACTATTCTCTACTGATATATAGTTAATATTCCACTCATCATCTAAGATACCACTCAGGCTAAAATTTTTGGTTATCATGGAATTTTTAGCATTTTCATATGCTTTAGAGACAGGATAAATTGCAAATAATGGTTCTAAGAACTCATTTTTCCATTTAGGAATGCAACATTCATATCCTTCCAATTGATTGATTAATAATTCTATAACTTTTTCTTTGATCAATGGAGCATCGCCAGACATCAATAATACATTTTCAAAATGTAATTCATTTAATTTTTTTAATCCAGAATAGATACCTAACATAGGAGAGCGGAAATCATCATCAGACAGTAGTTCTTTATCGTCGATAATGTATTCAACTTTTCGTGGAAAAGAGATATTTCTATATTTATTAATTTGTATATCAGAATGAGCGACTAAGTATAGGTTTTCATCAAATTTAGATAATGTTTCAACTTGGTGATATATGACTGGTTTTCCATTAAAATCTATCAATCCCGTTTCAGTTCCAAAACGAACACTTTTTCCGCCGATTAATATTATAATTGCCAGGAATTTAGGATCTTCATTCATGATCTTCTTAAAATTAATATTTTAACTTATTTAAATTTTCAACTTAAATTTTAGGTAAAATTCTATTTAGTTAAAGGTGACATTTTTCTCAATCGTTCTATAATCGGGGGCAATTTCTGTAGGAAATACTCTACCTCATCTTCAGTTGTAAACCTACCAATCGAAACTCTTAAGGAACCGTGAGCATCTTGGGGAGTTAATCCAATTGCAAGTAAAACGTGAGAAGGATCTAAAGATTTTGAAGAACACGCTGAACCTGTAGAAGTTCCAATCCCTTCAAGATCTAAATCCAAAACAATTGACTCGCCTTCAATAAATTTAAATCCCATGTTAACGTTATTTGGTAATCGCTGAGTTGGATGACCATTCAAATATGAATCGGAAATGTTGTCAAGCAAATACGAAATGATCTTATCTCTTAATTTGGTCTGCCTAGCTATTTCTATTGGCATCTCCCCCTTGACTAACTCTACTGCCTTTGCGAATGCTGAAATCCCTGGTATATTAATTGTACTAGGACGCATCTCTCTTTCATGACCCCCACCATACATGATTGGTTCAATGTACTTTCCCCAACCATCTCTAACCCCCTTATTTCGTATATATAACATTCCTACGCCTTTTGGACCGTACAATTTATGAGCAGAAGCGGATAAAAGATCGATATTTAATTCATTCACATCCAATGGGATCTTTCCAAAGGCTTGAACTGCATCAGTGTGAAAAATTATATCATGTTTTTTAGCAATTTCTCCTATTTCTTTTATTGGCTGAATTGTTCCAATTTCATTATTGGCAAACATGATGCTAATAAGTATGGTGTCATCTGTAATTGAACCTTCTATTTCCTTAGGATCGATCAACCCAAAATGATCTACTTCTAAAATGGTAACTTTAAATCCTTGTTTTTCTAATTGTTTACATGGATTTTCTACAGCATGATGTTCAATATTGCTTATTATGATATGATTTCCACGTGATTTGTTTTTTCTGGCCACCCCTAATATTGCAATGTTATCAGATTCAGTACCTGAGGAAGTAAAAAAGATATCATTTCTTTCAGCATTTATTAACGAAGCAATGGTTTCTCGAGATTTAATTAACGTTTTAGCAGATTTTTGACCTACAGCATGCAAGCTAGAGGAATTACCATAGTTTTCTTTCATCTGTTTATTAAATTCTTCTATTACTCGAGGATCCATTGGAGTTGTTGCTGCGTAATCAAGATAAATATACTTCGATGCATTCATGATTAATAAATAAAA
Source organism: Promethearchaeota archaeon (assembly GCA_019894815.1). Lineage (GTDB taxonomy): Archaea > Asgardarchaeota > Lokiarchaeia > Sigyniarchaeales > SOKP01 > SOKP01. Next base: position 948 of record JAGXNU010000236.1, on the reverse strand, counting down.
ATTTTCGATTCTTCTATTTTAATAATTATCATACTTAAATTATTAATTCTTACCATTGGGAATCTTTATTCATTAATTTAATCTATATAGATTGAACTTGCTTAATTTAAACTTAGGTTTTAATTAAAACCTCAAAGTTTTTAATTTAATGATTTGAATTTAATATTAAAAAAGAATCATTTATAATTTTTAGGCATGACATTTAAACTAATGGTTGGTATCACCGGCACGGGTTATTTACTTCAAGAATTAATTGATTTAATGATTGATTTACAAAATAATCATGATATTGATATTACAGTGATTCTATCAAAGGAAGGAGCAGCGGTTGTAAAGTGGTATAAATTGTGGTTAGCTCTAACTAAAGCAGTTGAAAAAGTTAAAGCAGAAAAAACACCAAATATTCCTTTCTTTGCTGGTCCTTTACAGCTTGGTAAATATGACATGTTTTTAGTGGCCCCCGTTTCTGCAAATTCTATCGCCAAAATTGCATGTGGGATAGCAGACACGCTAATTACCAATTGTGTGGCTCAAGCAATTAAAGGAGGGCAAATAGCATATATTTTTCCTTCAGATCAAGATACTGAGCCAATTGTTACTTCTCGGCCAGATGGAACACCATTAATCCTGAAAATCAGAGATGTCGAACTTGACAACATTAAAAAATTAAAGAGTATGGAAGGTATTGTAGTAATCTCTGATTTTTCCGAAATTGAAAACCTTATCATTCAAAAAATTAAAGAAAAATCACATTAGATTAGTTTTTCATGAATAAAATTACTCTTTGAATACAACAGGCTTAATTGCACCCTCAGGGCAAGCCGATTCACACTTCAAACAACCTTGGCACTTATCAACTTTATTAAAATTATAGAGAATCCCATCCACTTCTTGTCCATCTTTTTTCACTTTGCCTTTATAAAACAAATTTTGAGGACAAAACTTACC
>JAGXNU010000235.1:2811-3209 GCA_019894815.1 Promethearchaeota archaeon | reverse complement strand
CATATGGGTAGCCGTAATGCTATGCTATTTGTTAGGTGATGTACTGCGAATATTTTCTGGGGAATTTACACCCGGAGAAATAGAAGGTAAACCGATGACTCAGAGTGTTGTATTTGGAATGGCATTAATAATGGTGATCCCGATTATTATGGTTGTCCTAACTATAATATTGGATAACCCTATTAATAGCTGGGTAAATATCATCGTAGCTATTATCTTTATTGTTTTTAATCTCGTTGGAATGAAAGGTATGAAGACTTTTGATAAATTTTTGATCATTGTAAGTTTTGGGTTGAATGGACTAACTGTTTGGTATGCATTGACTCGATTACTTCTGTGATATCAATTACCTTATCAATATTTATTTTAAAAAAAAAGTGAAAAAAATATGAAAGCAA
>JAGXNU010000235.1:0-2801 GCA_019894815.1 Promethearchaeota archaeon | reverse complement strand
AAGTGGAAAAACCTACTCCCAAGGATAACGAATTATTGGTAAAAGTACATGCGACAACAGTAAATGCAGCAACATTACTATTGCGTAAAGGTAAACACCCTAATTCTAAAATTTTTACAGTGATGCTTCGATTAATGTATGGTATCAGAAAACCAAAAAGATCCATCATTGGATTTGAGTTAGCCGGTGAAGTTGAAGCAGTTGGCAAAGATGTAAGGCTATTTAAGAAAGGTGACAAAATTTATGGTTCTGCCACAGGGTTGAATTTTGGTGCTTATGCCGAATATATATGCTTACCTGAAGAATGGAAAAAAGGGATGGTGGCAATAAAACCGAACAACATGACATATGAGGAAGCAGCGCCCATCATTTGTGGAGCTCACACATCATTACATTACCTTAGAAAAGCAAATGTTCAAAGTGGTAAAAAAATTCTTATTTATGGAGCTTCTGGAAGTAATGGTACATATGCGGTACAGCTTGCCAAGTATTTTGGGGCTGAAGTTACTGGAGTATGTAGTACCACGAATTTAGAAATGGTGAAATCTCTGGGAGCCGATAACGTTATTGACTACACTAAAGAGGATTTTGCAGAAAGAGGAGAACTCTATGATGTTGTCTTTGATGCTGTTGGAAAAGCTTCAGCTTCAAATTGCAAGAAAGTACTAACTCCGAATGGGGTATACATAACAGTTTTAAAAGGGACTCCAAAAGAAAAAAATGAAGACTTAGATTATCTCAGAGAAATCATTGAGGAGGGAAAATTAAAATCTGCCATTGATAAGAGTTATCCATTAGAGCAAATAGTCGAAGCTCACAGATACGTCGATAAAGGCCACAAAAAGGGAAATGTTATAATTACCTTAAACCAAGAATAGAGAACCCAATCCATGTTTATTTTAATTTTTTTTCTAATAATTAAGTGATGATTTGATGGAAGTAAAAATTATATTAGGTGAACCCTATAACGATTGAAATGAGTTTGAGTGGTTTTCTCTTTCTGTTTATACTTGTTTTAAACATTGCAATGGCGGGATTTGGGAAAAAAATAGAAATTGGAGATTATGATTTAGTAGCTAAGCTGCAGAATTTTAACAATCATCCAAAGAAATTTAAAATAAGCATTTTATTAGGTCTTGTAGAACATGTTAGCATCATTATGCTTGCTATAATGTTGTTTGTTGTTTTTAGTCCATATAACATTATACTTGGAATGATTTGGTTATTCTCTCGAATAGGAGAAGGCCTGATCTTTATTTATAATGAAATTGAATACCGGAAGCTCCTCAATATAGCAAGAAAATACACGAATTCTAATGCTACTGAAAAAGATTCGTTGATTAATTTAAGTGGCACCATTCTACAAACAGATAAGTCTCGTTATAATGTTGCTATTATCTTATTCTCCATTGGGACACTCGCCTATTCAATCTTATTTGTTATTTATGGTGTGGTACCCTCTTTTATTGGATGGTTAGGGATTCTTACTGCCATTTCTTTAGGTCTCAGTAGCGCACTATTACTCGTAAAACCTAACTTTCAAGCCTTATTAGTATTCGGTTTGTTGGCGATTGCATTTGAAATATTAATAGGAGGATGGCTTTTAATTTTTAGTTTCAGCATCTAAACTGAAGAATATAAATTCCAATTTTAGTGATTATAATGGATGAAATTGACTTGATTCTTATGAGAAAGCTATTGAAAAACGCTCGTATGACATTTAGAGAATTAGCGGATATCACTAACATGTCAGTAAGCGCTGTTTATAAACGTATAAATAATCTTATAGATGATGAGATTATTGAGGCTTTCATTTCCCGACCGAGCTTTCTTACATTAAAGTATTTAACAGTTACAATTTTTGGTACTTCTAAAGCAAAATCAATGGATGCTATTAGTAAAGAGTTAGAGCAACACGAAAACATATATGGTATTGTAATAGCAAGTGGTAAATTTCTGATGATTGTTGGTTTATTAAGAGATATCTCTGAACTTCAAGAATTTAGTGTTTTTGTGTCGAGAACCGCTCAATTTGATGACTCAACTATAGGGATTGTGAACTTACCTTTTATAACAACGCCAGAACCACTTACATCCATTGATTATAAGATATTAAAGACTTTAAATAGAGATTCAAGAAAACCCATGACAGATATTGCAGATGACGTAGGGCTTTCGGTCAAAACTGTTAGAAAACGTTTAGATCGAATGAGAGAGAATAATTTAGCTATATTTACTATTGAAACATCTTTTAAAGCTGAAAATAATTTGACTACAGTGTTTCTTATTTATTTAAATGAGGGAACTGATATAAATTCAACATTACAGTATTTATATGAGAAGTACAGTCGAAATGTTATATATGTTTTGAGTTATAGTAATATACCTAACTTTTTAATGATGTTTGTATGGACTAAAACTGCTCAAGATTCACAAAAAATTCAAGAAGAACTGCAAACTGAAGGGTTCAAGGATATTGTTCCACATATTTTCTTTTCTTTAAAATATTATGATTGTTGGATTGATCAGTTGCTTAGAACTAAATGAAAACATGCCATTACATTATTCTTTTCCAGAATTTCAACTAGTTAGATAAAAATATGATACAATAACTTCCATAATTTTTTCAAATGAGAGGAAAAAGGGGGATCTTGTTAACTTTTTAGATTATGTATTGTTTTTATTTCATACTTAAAAACATATACCTACTCATTAAATTACTTTAAGGCTTCTTTGTATACATTTTTCTTTATCATCGAACAAGCTGTTATTAGAACCCCAATACCTATTAAAATTAACAT
>JAGXNU010000234.1 GCA_019894815.1 Promethearchaeota archaeon | reverse complement strand
GCAAAACACCAACCTTTATATAATGATTAAAATATTAAATTAGTCGCTAGTATATTAAGTATATAATGAAAAATGAATAGCGTAAAACGTAAAATCATAGCTCAAAGTCTAAAATTTAAATGTATTGTTTTATCTATTGAGCTTCATCTTTCTTATCTCGTTTACTATATAACAAAAATGAAAAGATAAAGAAGCAAAAACAGGACTTAAAATTTAGTATTAAGAGAAAAAGTTTTGAGTTTTGAATTATGCTTTTCGCTTTTCGCTTTGCGTTTTTAATTTATTAATTTATCCTACAAGCTAAACTCTGTACACTCTACACTATATATTTCCGTAAGCTATAATTTTATCATTTATTAATTAAAAATGCAAGAAGATACTCTTTAAATATTTTTAAAGAGTATCTTCTTGCATTTTTTATTACTAAATGATATACTTATAATTTGCGGAAATATATAGCGCAGAGTATACAGCGTTTAGTGTGTAGGGTAAATCAATAAACTAAAAACGCAAACCGAAAGCGAAAAAGCATAAATATTATTTAAGAATTCAGGAGCCAGTAGTCAGAAATCAGAAGAATACGAAACAAATTAACAAAGAATATATTTACATAATTTTTAATAATTCTGAATACCGGATTCTTACTCCTGGCTTCTATCTTACATACGAGATAAGAAAGATGAAGCTCAATAATTAAAACAATATATTTAAATTTTAAACTTTGAGCTATGGCTTTATATTTTTCATTTTTCATTTTTCATTATATACTATATACTAAAGGCTAATTTAATATTTTAATCATTATATAAAGGTTGGTGTTTTGCGGTGTACAATAAATATAAACAAGTAAAAAATTATTCCAAAATACCTGAATTATGTCCTATCCCCAATTTATTGGATATACAAAAAAAATCTTTTGAAGCTTTTTTACAAAGGTTCGTCCCGGCCGATAAAAGAAAGAACCAAGGGTTACAAGAAGTTTTTATAAATGTTTTTCCCATTCAAGACTTTACCGGTAATTTAATTTTAGATTTTATTAGTTATTCACTGGGGGAATGTAAAGATTCTGCTTACGGATGTTGGGAAAAAGGCGGAACTTATTCTGCTCCCTTAGAAGTTAAGATAAATTTAATTAGTAAGAAGACAGGTGAAATTAAAGAGCAAGATGTTTTTATGGGTGAGTTACCACTTATGACCGAAAACGGAGGTTTCGTTATTAACGGAGCAGAAAGGGTGATAGTAAATCAATTAATAAGATCTCCCGGTATTTATTTTGATGAAGAAAAAAACAGCGGAGATAGCAAATCATTGTATAAATTTAAAATTATACCTAATCGTGGATCCTGGTTAGAATTTGGATTTGATTCTTCCGATATGCTTTATGTTCGAATTGATAAAAAAAGGAAAATTCCAGCAACTACCCTATTAAGAGCGTTAGGATATGAAAACGATGAAGAGATAATGGAGCTTTTTGATTACGAAGAGGTTATAAAAGCAACTTTAGAAAAAGATAATACAGCCAATGAAAAAGAAGCCCTGATAGAATTGTTTAAAAGATTGAGACCCAGCGAACCTCCGACTGAAAGAAATACTCGTCAATTAATTTATAGATTGCTTTTTGATCCCAAAAGATATGATTTAGCAAAAGTCGGAAGATACAAAATAAATGGAAAATTAAACTTTGAAAATCGGATATTAGGTAAAATCGTAGCCGAAGACATTATTGATCCAAACAACAATAAAATAATTGTAAAGGCAGAAGAAAAAATCAATCAGAAAACATTTTCTGTAATAATTAACTCAGGAATTGAAAAGGTAAAAGTGTTGAATTCTGAGAATGAAACGGTAACTGTTTTTAATGAGAAGGATGAAGCTTTAATGCCAATTGTTGATAAACTGAGTGAGGGAATTAATGAAGGGATTATAAATGCGATTGTTGCTGAGGATATAATTAATCCAAAAACAGGTGAAGTAATTTGTAGTACCGGTGATAAATTATCCGATGCCTTAATATACAAAATAAAAAAATGTAAAGAAAAGGTAAAAATAAAAAAGGGTCCTTCGTTGACAAGAGAGGATATTGTTGCTTCTTTAAGGTATTTAGTCAATTTATATAGAGAAATTGGATATATAGACGACATTGATCATTTAGGGAATAGAAGGATAAAGACAGTTGGTGAGTTACTTCAGGATCAATTTTACATTGGATTAAGCAGGATGGAAAGAGTGATTCGGGAGAGGATGACTATCCAACCTGATGTTTCTGCTATTACTCCCCAAGCCTTGATAAACGCACGGCCATTATTGGCTACTATTAGACAGTTTTTTGGGAGCAGTCAGCTTTCTCAATTTATGGATCAGACCAATCCTTTATCTGAAATTACTCATAAAAGAAGACTCTCTGCCTTAGGCCCAGGAGGTTTAACCAGAGAAAGAGCGGGCTTTGAAGTAAGAGATGTTCACCATACTCATTATGGCAGAATTTGTCCCATTGAGACTCCCGAAGGCCCTAATATTGGATTAATAGGATCTCTTTGTATTTATGCAGTGGTGAATGAACTAGGATTTATTGAGACACCTTATTTTAGGGTGATAGAAGGAAAAATAACTGATGAGATCGTTTATCTTTCCGCTGATGATGAAGATAAATATAAAATTGCTCAAATAAATATAAAAATAGGTAAAGATAACAAAATTTCACAAGACGATGTACCTTGCCGGTTTAGAGGAGACATTATTGAGTGTTTGCCAGATGAAATAGATTTTATTGATGTATCTCCCAAACAGATTGCCAGTATCTCAGCTAGTTTAATACCCTTTTTAGAGCATGATGATGCGAACCGAGCTTTAATGGGCACTAATATGCAGAGACAGTCGGTACCCTTAATAAAACCCGAAGTTCCTTTAGTGGGAACGGGAATGGAAAATAAAGTTGCTGTCGACTCATGTGCAGTCATTGTTTCCCAAGATGATGGCTTGGTGAAAAAAGTAAGTGCAGACAAAATAATTATTAAAAATACTGACAATATTGAAAAAGAATATATATTAAAAAAATTCGTTCGTTCCAATCAGGGAACTTGTATAAATCAGATACCTTTAATAGAAGAAGGAATGATTATAAAGAAGGGGGATGTGCTTGCAGATGGTCCCTTAACTTCTGAAGGGTGTCTTTCTTTGGGTAGGAATATTCTTGTAGCTTACATGCCTTGGGAAGGCTATAAT
>JAGXNU010000233.1 GCA_019894815.1 Promethearchaeota archaeon | reverse complement strand
GAGTAAATCGTATGGGTTAAGACTTGAATTTAATTCATTTTCACTAAAAACTTGTGAATAATAGTGATTTCCTATCCATGTATCAAAAAAAAAAACATTTCCCCCAGCATCCTCAATCGAGTCGACTAGGTAATCACTTATAAATACGGAGCAGCCCGTCAAGATCACATTCTTTAATGTATCAGCTTGATTAATTTGTTTATCTCTATTACTTTCTATGAAATTAGTAAGTTTATCATAATAAGAGGGTCCAAATAACATTGCTTCTTGGATGATGTGCAACTTCTTCGAACCGATTAAATTTAAAGAATTTAATTCTAGTAATTTCTGTTTAAACTTATTATATTTTTTTATACTTCCGTATAATTTATCATCAGCTAATTTAGATTTTGTAATATCCTCAAGTTGCCGCTTAAAATCTTCTAATTCTAATCTAAAATATTTTTCACTATTCTCGTTTTTTGTATAAGATACATAAAAATTTAAGCGTGGTATGTTGAAATATTCTGTAATTATTTCTGATCCACACACATCCGAAATGCAGTGATTAGATACGATAAAATAGTCGATAAAATCTAGAAATTGATATTTAGAAGGTTTTATGGAAAAAAGACCAATACTAGATTGAGTAAAAGCACACGTAGAAGGGGGCAAATAATCATGGCTTGCATTCATTAACTCCTCATTTCCACCAAACATCATTCTGAAAGGAAAGATACCACTTGCATCCATCATCTCTTCAGGAATATTATCATGAGCTAAAAATGCTGCAATTTTAACATCCTTTTGTTTTTTTTCTTGTAAAAATAATGAAAAATCAGATAAAAGAGTCATAAAATCCATGGTCAATTAGCCATCTAATTTAAATTTTTAATCAAGAAAGACTTAATTCTTTATAAAATTTTACCGATCTAAAATATAAACAAATGTATTAAAAAGAGTTTTAAAAAATCTTATTAAGCACCGTTATTTTCTTGAGCAATTAAAGCCGCTCCAATCGCTCCAGTTAATTGAGGAAATTCTGGTTTAACTATTTCATAACCAAGTTCCACTTCTAAATATTTTTTAACTGCGGTATTTAACGCAACACCACCGCAAAATACAAGTTTAGGTTCGACTCCAATCCTCTTTGCCATTCCTGCTACTCTTTTTGCAATTGATTTATGAATTCCACTAGCAATATCTTCTTTAGAAGCCCCTCGCGCGAACAGGCTTATTACTTCACTTTCCGCAAATACTGTACAAGTTGAACTAATAGATGCTGGTTTATTTGATTTTAAAGCAAGTAAACCAAATTGATCGATAGGAACTTCTAATGCGTGAGCCATCACTTCCAAGAATCTTCCAGTCCCGGCCGCACATTTATCATTCATTTGAAAATCAACAACTTTCCCAGTTTTTGAAGAAATTAAAATTGCTTTGCTATCCTGCCCTCCAATATCAATTACTGAACGGGCATCTGGATAATAATATTGGATCCCTTTAGCGTGGGCAGTAATTTCAGTAACCCTATCATCTGCGATATCAATGGTATTCCTACCGTATCCGGTGCTCATGACAAATACATCAGATCTTTTTAGATTATGCCTATTGAGAATATCATCAAATAAATCATGTCCAATTTTTTTAAAATTATAGGTTGAACGTTCAGTACGATGATCAACTAATTTACCTTCAATAAATAAAGCAATTTTTGTAGCAAGGCTTCCTATATCAATTCCAACAAAAGTTTCCATTTTAAATTCTCGTTTTTTAATCTATCTATCCTTTTGAAAGTATTTCAAAAGATATTAATTTTATGAAGACGTAAAAAATCCAAAAATAAGTATCAATATTATTATTGTTAAACCAAAGGCCAATAGCATATGAAAGATATTCTTAATAATTGATTCTTTCGATACTACACCCAAAAAAGTACCTAGCATTATAATACACACTAATATGATTATGAAGGAATATATAAATGTGGTTAATCCTGCAACAGGTACACATATAAATGGAATTAATGCCATTAATCCTCCCAAGAATGGGGAAACGCCATTGACAAATGCAACAATGATAATTGTGAACGATTCAGCACGTTCCAAGATATTTTTTTTTTTCTTTTTATCAATCCCTTTCTTTTCAAGTGGAGTTTTTTTATCCCTTTTTTTTTTTAATCGCATTAGCATTGCCTTTTCAATCTCTTCAATTGTTAATTCCTCTTTATCCTCTAAATCATGAATTATCATGGCTTTATACAATTCTACTTTTAATTTACGCTGTTCTGCTTTTTCTGAAAGGTAGGAACTCGTTGATCCTGAAATAAACATGGATATCGATGATCCTAAACATGTAAATAAAATAAGTCTACTGCTGATTGAATGTGTTTCTGATTCCAATATCAGAAAAAAGAAACCGAGTAAGATTCCTAAAACGGTAAGCATTCCATCATAAAAATTATTAACAAAATACCTCCGTGCTATTGCCCAGAGATTGGTAATTTTTGCATAAGTTTTGATTTTTTCAATCATAATGCTATCAAATTAATTTTAAAAAGATATTTGATTATCTCGATAATTATGTCTTAAATACCTAATAATAGGGACACAAGTAATGTCACAATCCCAGCAGAAATTAGGTGAAGCGCATATTTAATTTTTCCGCCACCAGAGATGTTTCCAAGGAATATACCTAAATAAATAAGGAGCCCCGCTAATATTATATAAGAAAATATGAAGTGAAAGAGCGTTAATGATGTACCAAAAAAAAATGGAATCAACGGGAGTGATGATCCTAATACAGGTGCCAAACCATCAACCAAGGAAGCAGCTATAGTAGCAAAGTCCTCAGCTTGTTCGATAATCGTTTTATCTTTTTTCTTTTTTAGGTTAAACGATTTTTCTTTTTTTAGTGAAATTTTTCCTTTTATGGGAATTATCATTGCTTTTTGGATGTCTTCTAATTCTTGCTCTTCAACCAAATCTTCTTCTTTAGATTTCAGATCTTTATCTTCTTCAAGCATGACCATTTCTTTTCTTAAATCTGCCATTTTTTTCTTTCGCTCAGCTTCTTCAGAGAGAAATGCACCCCATAATCCACTAATTCCAATAGCTAGAGCAGTAGCAAATCCATAGATAATTACTGTACTTGGAGTATTCTTTACTCCGTGTGGATTGAGGAATACTATAAAAAGTCCACTTACAATCCCCGCACAAGTTAGAGCGCCATCAAAACAATTATTAAAAAATTTTCT
>JAGXNU010000232.1 GCA_019894815.1 Promethearchaeota archaeon | reverse complement strand
TGATATGGCGATGATCGGGGGAAGAGAGGTATTTGGGTATCCAAAAAAAATGTCTAACATTCATTTTGAGAAAAAGGAGACAAAATTTGAGGGTTGGGTAGAACGTCATGGAATTAAATATATTGAAGTAAAAGCAGATCTTAACAATAAAACAAATGCTAAAGATTTTCTGAAAATTGGCATGGAACTTGGCCTAAATCCTGGTAAACCGGCAAGTACTACATACAATTTCAAGTATTTTATATCTCCTAAGTATGAAGGTTTTGACTATAATCCTCGCTTGATTAGAGAAGAAATCACGATGCAATCTAGTGAAATGGCTTTGGGAAACTTTGAAATAAAGTTAAATCATTCAGATGACGATCCTTGGGATGAAATAGAGATTGAGAGAATTCTAGGCTGCTTATATCTCAAGACTGACAGTCAAATGCAACCTGGGGAAATTGTTGCTGAAGTTGAATCGGAAAAGTTTGAACCATATTCTTTCATAAAAGTTGATAGATACGAGAAATAACCTTTAAATAGTAATTTTCTACCACTTTTTTTTTTTAATATTCCAAAATCTTAAAGTTTAGAATTATTTTAATTTTTTTACTCTTTTTTCAATTTTCTTCTTTAACTTTTCCAATGATGGAGGTGGTCCGGTATTGATATCTTTTCCATCAATAAAAAGCGCATCACCTATCCCCCATTCTTCAAAATTTTGCCTGTTGAAAGTATTAATTTCTTGAAAAACGACTTTATCTCCAAATTCCTTAGAAGCTTTTTTGGCTCTTTCAAAAACAAGATTCTGAGCTGGGCACCAACCATTAATGAAAGCAGTAACAACCACTTTTCCAGGTATTTTTTCTGGGATTTTTTTTGGTTTGATCCAATGAGGTGGCTCAGCATCATTGGTAAATGGCTTCCATAATAATATTGCGATACCTTGTTTATCTACTTTCTCATAACCTTGCTTTTTAAACCATGAAGCCTTCATCCAGAACGGAAGGGATACACCCCATGCCACTAGTCCTTTACCACCACGTTCCTTCACATCTTCTTCTGCAGTTCTAAGGAGTTCTTTTCCTATTCCTTTCTTTTGATTATTTCCTACACCCTCTTCATATCCATGAACCCAAACGCAGAGAATATAGTAGAGATCCTTACCTTTTGCTATCGAGAGTTCAATCGGCACGTATTGTATCATTCCAACAACAGCATCATTATCATCGAGAGCTAATTTTACACCGAGATCATAATTTTTTTCTTTTATCGTTTTGTACCAATTTTCTTTGTGATCTCCACCTTCTTTCATCTCTGAAGACCATCCTTCCAAGCACACGAAATAAGTCTCTTCGTGCTTTTCTTCCAAATTAATTATCTTTACCATTAGATTTCACATCAAAATAACAATAATCTCATTATTTTAATCTAGTATTGTTAATTGTTTGAGATTGATTATAATTTAATTCTTTTGAGACTTCATTTTTTGTAATTTAGAATAATTATATATTACTGAATTATTTTCTCGAACATAGATGACAATTCTTTTTGAATCACATGGAAGTTTTAATTCTGGGAAACAATCCTACATAGCGTTAACTTCAAAAAGATCAAGAGGAATTATTACATTAACGGACCAAGGTTTATCCTTTCAATCTGAAAAAGATAAGATCATTTATCAAATCAAGACAATTGATATAAATAGCTTCTATTTTAAACGCACATATAAACTTCACATTATTGAGATAAATGATATTTATGGAAATTCTTATTCCATTCACGCAATGATAAAAAAGAATGACACGATCTTATCATCTAAATACGAAACTGAAAACTTATTCAGACATTTAACTAGAATGATCTTAAAGAAAGATAAAACTATTTTTTTTGAGATTAAGGGAGGTTTTTGGAATGGATCACCTAATTTATTAAATTGGAAGGCAAACATGGAAAAAGGAATCATTATTCTAACAGAGGATTATTTATCTTTTAAACCATATGATAAGGGGGAAATTAGGGCAATTAGTGTTTTAAAAATGCATGCAATCATTCCATTCCTTCAAAAGTCCACCAAGATGGTGCAAATTGAGATGGATAATAAAGATATCTATACATGTGTACCGCTAAGAGAAAAATTCGGGAGAAAAGTGCCCGATAAGAATAAAATAGATAAGTTCATCGAATTGCTTAATCAAATGAAGATGTATAAGGAATCTGAACAGCTCAAGTTAAAAGATTTAGAAGAAGAAAGGCTTGATCAAATAAAGGCGATGCTGGCGGTATCTACGCGGTTGCAGCTGAAAATGGTGCGTATCGCATTGAACATGGAAAAAAAAATATTTACCAAGAAAATTTTTGAGTGGGCTAAAAAATTCAATTTTGTCATAGATGGAGATTATCTAATTGTAAATCCTGAATTTATTTCTGAATTTCTTCAAGACTTAGGGGAAAATCAAAGTCAAAAAGTTCAGTGTGCGTTTTGTCAGAAGTTTATCGAGCCCAACGTAAAAGTCTGTCCATATTGTGGAGTAAATCTTTAAACGCTTATACTTTCAATCAAATTGCAATATGTACATAATTGTGACTTACCGCTCGGATAACCGCAAATCTGGCACTCATGATATTCTTGGCTAGGAAGATTTTTGTACAACTTTTCTGATATTCGTTGAAAACTTTCAAATAAATTATTTTCAACTTCCGGAAGAATGGTTTTTATCTTCAGAATAAAATCCAAAACACGCTTCCTTAGGATAGGATCTTCTTCTCTATAAGGACAATGGGAGGGATAATACTTTAAATGTTTCAGATTTGCATATAGAAAAATTTCTTCTTCAGGAATCTTAATCAACGGTTTAATTTTTTTAATAAAATGTTTATTCGTTTCTGTGTTCTCTGTTTTAAAGAGATATTGATTTGCTATTAGTTGATGCCGTTTATGAAGAATATTCATGAGAAACGTTTCAGTAACATCAGTTAAATTATGTCCAAGTGCTAAAACGGTTCCGCCCAAGTTTTTTGCTCCTTCATTTAACAATCGCCTTCTAATAGTAGCACAATAGTTACATGTGTATCTCTCAGTATCAGTTCCTCTTTTTAATAATAAAATCTCATCTAAATTCTCCCCAACACGTTCCTTGAATGAAATAATCTCATGTTCGATATTGTATCTTTGACAAAATTGTTTTGCATCTTTAATACTACTTTTTCGATAATCGCTAATTCCCTCATCTATGGTAAGTGCAATTATTGGTTCAGTATTTCTAATTTTTTCCTTGATCTTAATCATATTATA
>JAGXNU010000231.1 GCA_019894815.1 Promethearchaeota archaeon | reverse complement strand
AATTTCTGTAGATGTTCGTCAGTTAAATGGAAGTGTAGTTCCCATTCCTCTTCTGAAAGGTAATCACTGATTGTGAATATAGCGCCAGCTTCTACATTTAAATACTGAGCAACTGCAAATATTGATGCTGCCTCCATTTCGACCGTTAAAACTCCTTCTTTTTGATAGTGTTTCACTTCTGCAATAGTTTCTCTATAAGGTGCATCAATTGTCCAGCTTGATCCTTTAATATAATCAATGTTTAATTCTTTAATTTCATTTACTAATTGGTTGGTTAGAGATTGAGAAGGGTAAGCATATTTTTCGGGTATTAGATAATGATGCGAAACTCCTTCATCACGAATTGCTTTATCGCATACGATGATGCTTCCTAATTTTAAATTTGTCTGCAAGGATCCAGCAGTTCCAATTGAGATATACTTTTTAATGCCAAATGCTGTTAATTCCTCTAATAAGATACCAACCATGGGTCCACCAATTCCAAACCCTCCACATATACCAATCTGATAGCCATCTTCGTCTAAAACATAAAAAAAATCTCCTACAACATGTTCTACTTTTTTTACATTATGATTGTTAAGAATAAAATTAAGCAACTTGGGAGAATAACATAGAATCACCCCTATTGGAGGATCTATTTCAGGAATGCTACCGATTTTTTTCTTATAATCCCAGAAATCTTTAGCTTTTAGGAGTGGTCTTTCATCATATTTATTTGGAAAATTTGGGAATGTCATATCATCATACCGTTTTTTACAATAAAATAATAATATTTACATCAATGGATACTTAGGTTTCCTCTTGTCAAAAAAGGATTGAATACCTTCCATGATATCCGGGGATGTAGAACATAGCATTTGAGTAAGATTTTCGATCTGAGCAATGGTATCTAAACTAGGAGAATCCATTGTTGCATTGATAGCTTGTTTTGTCATGCGCAAACCTAGGGGGCTTTTTTCTAAAAAGTTTTCTGCGACTTTAAATGCTTCTTCAAGGAGTTCGCTTTCTTTACATATTTTAGATACGATCCCAATTTTTTTAGATTCATTTGCATCAATAAATCTTCCAGTATACAAGATCTCTGCAGCTCTTGACATTCCTATCAGACGAGGCAGGAAATAACTCACTCCCAAGTCCGCTCCTGAAAATCCAACTTTAATAAACGCATTATTCAATCTGGCACTTTCACTTGCTATTCGGACATCTGAGGCTAAGACTAAAGCAAAACCTGCTCCTGAAGCAGCTCCATTAATTAGAGCAATAATAGGTTGATGAATTTTACGCATTTTTATTATTATTTGACTAGTATACATTTGGGCATAAATTTTCGCTTTAATTATATCCTTTTCTGGAGCATTAAGAAAAAAGAATTTCTCTTTTAATTCAGGCGGTTTTTTTTTTGATTGCAGAATTGTCGATTCTTTAAGATCTAATCCAGCACAAAAGACTTTTCCATTTGCCTTTAAAATAACAACCCTGCATTCTAAATTTGTCATGAGATGATCTAATAAAAAATGAAGATCTTTTATCATTTGGAATGAGAGAGCATTTAATTTTTCTGGACGATTGAGTGTTATAACACCAATACCGTTTGGTTGTAATTCAAAATTTATTGTTTCAAAATTCAATCTTTTTCACTTTATTTTATTATGATTAAAAATATTTTATCAAAAAATTGTGTAGATGCATTAATTCACACACTTATTAATACAATACACATGATAATATTTATTAAATGTCATTTATATTATGATAATGACAATTAAAAAAAAATAAATTTTAAAATGACTGAGAAATTAACACAAAAAGTTTCTTCAAATGGAAGAATAGTCATACCAAAAGAGTGGAGAGATAAATTAGCTATTGATGATACTAATTTGGTTGAAATGGAATTAAACGAAGATAAGGTAATCCTAATTAGAAAAAAGAATCATCCCCTCGAAATTGAAGATAACTTGTTTGAAGGAGTTTCTCCATTCACTGATGAAGAACTGGAAGAAGTAAAAAGATCACTATTTCCAATTAAAGAATAATTACTTTTTTTGATTTAATATGACAGAAAAAGCAATAATTGACGCACAAGTCTTATTCTATTTCCATTATGACTATAAAAAAGTCCCGTTAATTCTTCAGGAACTGAAGAAAAAAGTAATAGATGGAGAAATAACTGTAATAATTCCAACTATTGCAATATCTGAATTAGTGTGGAAATTGCGAAAAACGGGTAAAATAGAAGCGGTTAAAAAGGCTATTGAGAGATGGGAAAAATCTGAAAATGTGATAATTGCTGATTTTGACATTGAGATCATCAAATTAATGCTAAAAAACATCGAAAGCCACGAATTACACGACGAAATAATAGCTATGACATGTAAAAAATACAATACAAGTATCATTTATTCTACTGATAAAAAATTTGAAGAAATATTTAAATTAAAACTAAGATCATGGAAATAAATTAATTTTTGATGTAAAACTTTATTATAATTAATTGCTAATTGCTATTTAAAGTGAAATCTAAATGATCGTTGAATCTAAAAGAAGAAGGACACTAGCATTAAAAGAGGAATTACTTTCTTGTAAATATGAACTATGCATAGAACGAATTCGATATTATACGCAAGCATGTAAAAAGCACGATAAAGAACCAGAAGTAATAAAGAGAGCATTAGCTCTAGCTCATACTCTTAAACACATGTCCATTTTTATTAGAAATGGTGAATTATTAGTTGGAAATGAGACAAGTAAGAATCTTGGGGAAAAAATCAATTTAGATCTTCTTAGATATCAAAATAATTTTAATAAAAAAAGTACATTCAAAAAGTTTGAAAGAAGAAAATTACAGCCTTTTTATATAAATGAAGAAGAAATTGAAGAATTATTAGAAATCGCGCCATTCTGGGACGGAAAGGCACTAATCGCAGACAGAATCAATACTCGATTAGTAAATGAAGGGTTAATTGCTTCAGAAGGTACTATATCATCCTTAGCACCAAATATAAGTATTCATATTGGTACAACTGAAGGACATGTTAGTGCAGGTTATGCAAAATTATTAAAATTAGGATATAGAGGAATCGTAAAAGAGGCAGAGGTTTACCAATCGAAGTTAAATAAAAGTCACCCTGATTACAAAGAAAAATATGAATTTTATGAAGCCGTTAAAATATATTATCAAGCAGCTATCGCATTTTCCAAAAGGTTCGCTTTACTTGCCATGGAGGAATCAAAAATATCTGTTTCTGAATCAAGAAAACAAGAATTACAACACACTTCTAAAATGATGGATAATT
>JAGXNU010000230.1 GCA_019894815.1 Promethearchaeota archaeon | reverse complement strand
TTCCGGATGTTATCGAGAATTGCGGTCATCTTTTTTTCCATTGTATAAATTAGGGGGATTGATTTCGACCCGTTTTCAAAAAATTCAAGATCTACAATTTCATAAGGGATATCTTTTACTTTCCAACCTCCAGCTGGTTGAGGATTCCGCTTTTTATCATCAGGAAACTGAGGAGGAGGTAACTTTTGCTCTTTTGTTTCAGGAACTTTTACTTTGTCAGGATCAATCGATTGCCGTTTGAATTCGGTTTGAGGTGTATCATCGTGTTTTAAAGGCCCTTCAGTCTCTCTACTGGGTTGATAAGCCCTAGGATCTTCATGAGCTTTTTCAATTTTTCCGGTTTATAGAGTAATTCTCTGTAATTTTCCGTAAACCTCAGTAATTTTAGCCTTGACTTCTTCGGGCGTCATTTCATAATGAAGAGATTGAATCCTATGCTCGAAAACAAGATCGAGCGCGACGTTTAAATCCTCTTCAGCAAGTTCTTTTCTTCCCTCTAATGCGGCATTTGCACGTGCACATCGAATGAAAGTTATGTCTGCTCGTTGAGAAAAAATGCCCAATTCACTAACAATCTCTGATACAAATTCATAAACAGATATAGGAACTACGACATCTTTAAGCATTTCTCTCGCTTTTATAATCTTGGTCTTCAGTAATTCTTGCTCGTTTTCGTAAGGTTTAACAAATTCTTTAGGATTATCATCAAACTCAATTACACTCTTTGTGATTTCTGCCCGCAACTTGCGATCTCTTGGCGCTTTTATCTTAACCTCTAATCCAAGACGGTCCGCTATCTGTGGCCGAAGTTCTCCTTCTTCGGGATTCATAGATCCTACTAATACAAAACGCGATGGATGAGCTACTGAAATTCCTTCACGTTCAATGATGTTTATTCCAGATGCGGCAGAGTCTAATAAAACATCAACTATATGATCTTGGAGTAAGTTGATCTCATCAACATATAAAATCCCTCGATTTGCCTTAGCAAGTAAACCTGGATGAAGGCTTCGGATTCCTTCAGTAAGTACTTTATCAATAGAGAGTGCTCCGCAGACCATGTCTTCTGTTACCCCTAAGGGCAGGTCTGTATTTCGCATGCTCCTCTTTTCAATTTCTATAGTTCCGTTTTTTTTCTTTTCGCGACACTCATCACATAAATCTTCATTTTCTAAACTTGGATCGCATGAAAATGCACAACCTTTAACCACTTCAATTTCAGGCATTACTTCAACTAAGCTTCTCACGGCAGTCGATTTTCCAGTTCCTTGATGTCCCGTTAATAACACTCCTCCAATTTGAGGGTCAATAACATTTAAAATGAGCCCCATTTTCATTTTATCTTGGCCGAGTATAGCCGTAAATGGGAAGTTTATCCTTTTTACCATGACATGTTGAGAAAAACTTCATTTGTATTAAAAATTTCCCCTTATAACACATTATTAGAATTAGTAATCAAAAATCACCGAGATGAATAATATTTCTTAAAATAATATATCAATACTAACGCTTCAAAACCTTTTTCAGTTAGTTCATGTTTATAGGTTCTATTATTAACTGAACCATAATTAAATATTGATGAGTTTAATTTAATCTTGATTTGATAATTATTGGATGGTGTTGCCGGATTTATTGTGATTTCTCTTGAATATGACCATACACTATTAGATGTTTTTGGATTATCATT
This sequence comes from Promethearchaeota archaeon, assembly GCA_019894815.1. Classification (GTDB taxonomy): domain Archaea; phylum Asgardarchaeota; class Lokiarchaeia; order Sigyniarchaeales; family SOKP01; genus SOKP01. The sequence continues at coordinate 1,607 of JAGXNU010000230.1, read as the reverse complement.
AGAACCATAAGTCGCGGGGTCGTATCCGTTCATCATTTCTGTGTATGTTATAATTATAATTATATTTATAATTAAAGTCTAAAAAATGGAAATGAAGAATAAAGTAGAACATCATCAATAAATATATATAGTAGAAAATTGATTGTAGTAATAGAAAACTAAGATAATATACCACTAATTAAGGTTGGATTTTGATGGATGAACTAAGAAGCAAACGTTATAAGGATAAGATACAGCACATCAACGATTATCTTCAAGATTTGCCAATAAAACCCAAAAATGAACTTGAAAAGCGTGGAATCTTTTATTCCCTTCAAACATCCATAGAGGCTATAGTTGATTTAATTGCGATGCTTGTAAAAGACTTGGGGATTCAAGTGAAAGATGACAACTTTAACATAACTGAAATAATTAAAATTAGGAAGGTAAACCCAGAATTGGGAAAAAAGTTGAGTCAAGCTAATGGACTTCGAAATATTATAGTACACCGTTATAATGCCGTTGATGATCAGATTATATTAGATTCTGTTCAGGAAGTAAAAAATCTTATATTTAATTGGGTAAGAATAGTTGAGGATATCTTAAATGAAATCGGATGAAATAAGTTATATCAAGGAAACTCTGAATTTTTTGAAAGGAAAGTATGATGTTGTGATCTTTGGATCTTATGTTGATGGAGGAATGCGTCCAAACTCTGATATTGATATTGCTGTAATTTCCAAACAAACAGAAAAAAAATTAAACATCAAATTATGGAAAAATCTTCTAGGAAAGGCACCTGTAAAATTCGACCTTCGTATTTTTGAATTGCTACCTATTTATATCCAAATTTCTATTATTGAAAACTATAAGATAATTTTTGGTGATTTGTTAGAGATATCAGAGTATTTCTACCAATATCGCAAAAAATGGGATGATTGCAAGAATAGGATTTTAATGAACCAATTTAAGAATATTGATGAAAAGTTAAAGTTGCTAGAAAGAAGAATCTCTCATTAAAAAATAGTTGGATTTCTGCAGATGTTATTCAAGAATATATAGATAAAGGTGAGGAATATGGGAGATAAAATATCTATTATTCTTCCAGATGATTTAAAGGAAGAAATTGATAAGTTAAAGGAAATTCATAAAGAAGAACAATCCTCGTATGTGTTCTCGATTTAATTACGTATTTTGGTGAGGAATTTTCAATTCACTTTAATCCTAACCGAATTAGAGAATTATCGTTTCATAGTATTGAAAAGGACGAGCACAACAAATATGTTCACAGATCGAGACGAGAGGATGGTGACACGGCGCTTCCTTACGAAGAGGTTTTAATTATACCCAGGCCCGAGATTTTAAACTTTAAATGGCTCTCTCAAGATCCTCTTGAGCATCCTATTTTTGGCAAAGATTATGATTTCTCTATTCACCATCAACTACATATCAAACAAAAAGGGGGGTTCACATATCGAGAATTAGCTGAATTGTTAAACCAGCATCTACCTTATTATTATTATTGGGATAAAACTCCCACAGGTGATAAAATTCCCACAGGTGATAAAATTCCCACAGGTGATATGTTACGATATTATTGGGATCACAAAGGGATTCCCGTGTATAAT
>JAGXNU010000022.1 GCA_019894815.1 Promethearchaeota archaeon | reverse complement strand
ATTAAAAGATGGTATAATCGTGGCGTCGCTTGATATTAACTCTATTATCGTTTTAATGACATTTGTCATTATTTTTGCTGTTTTCTTGGCATTTGACACTTTCAAACGTAATGAAAAATATGCTTACCTAGCTTACATTGTTGCTTTATTACCCGTTAATTTCATGTGGATAGTAAACTTTGATATTCTTGGAGTATATCTATTATTATTCATCCTTTGGTGCGTTACTTTACTCAGAGACCTATGGGGTGTAAAACAAGATAAGAAAGAAATAAATGATATTATCTTATACTTTGCATTAGCTATACTCGTTCAATTAATTATAACTGCTATTCTTCCAGTGTCCATTCCCGCACTACTCACAAACACAACTCCTTGGTTAGTATTCAATTTACCGGATATTTACACTGATACTTTTGCTTTTGAATCTTGGGTTAATCTAGATATATTATTCGCATTTAGATTAACAGCAACTTTAATGATCATTTTAGTTATTGTCCCCTTGATACTAGATATCAAGGATGAAGAAGTTCCTTTACCGATGTTTATTGTTATTATCGCATTGTTTATCTTGCCATTCCTATATTTGAGCTATTTATGGTTGCCTGAGGCAACGGCAGTACTTACCCTCCTCATGAGTGTCATGTTATTCATTGTACTATTGCTCATTACTCGAAGTGGTAAGGAGGGGGAACTTCCGAAAAAAAAATAAAATAAAAACAATTTTTTTATTCTTTTATTAATATTTGGGTATTATTTTTATATAATTATGAAGATATAATATCAAGAAAGCGATTTTTTAAAATAGTTGATTAATCATGGCTGAGAAGAAAGCTCCAACCAATGGAGAAGATGAGAACTCAATTTCTAATCCAAAATATGAACTGGATGATTTACCAGGAGTAGGGGAAGTAACTCTTAAAAAATTGAAGACTTCTGGTATTATCTCTATACGTTTGTTAGCAATGTATCCTCTCTCAAGATTGATGGAAGATGCAGGTATTGGTGAAAAAACGGCAAAAAAACTCATAAAAGCAGCTCAAGATATTGAACAGATGGGTTTCAAGTCAGCAGATGTGATTTGGGAAAAAAGAAAAGTGATGAGACGAATTTCAACAGGAGGTCAAAATCTAGATGATTTACTTGGTGGAGGCCTGGAAACAGGTGCTGTTACTGAAGTATTTGGAGAATATAGAACGGGCAAAACGCAATTAGCTCACCAATTATGTGTAAATGTCCAACGCTCTTATGAAGATGGTGGGCTTGAGGGATGTGCACTATACATTGATACAGAAGGTACTTTTAGACCTGAACGCATTATTCAAATGGCTAGTGCTAAAGATATAGATTATAAACAAGCACTTCAGAATATTGTTGTTGGTAGGGCATATAATAGTGATCATCAAATTCTTCTAATAAAGGAAGCTTCAAAAATAATTGAGGAGAAAAACATTAAATTAGTTATTGTGGATTCTTTAATCGGGCATTTTAGAAGTGAATACATTGGAAGAGGAACTCTAGCTACGCGTCAACAGATTTTAAATACGCATATCCATGATCTTTTACGTATTAGTGAGATGTATGACGAAATGGCTGTATTCTTTACAAATCAAGTTTCTTCAAAACCTGATGTATTCTATGGAAATCCAATAACAGCAACAGGCGGGAATATTGTCGCTCATGGTGCAACTATACGGATTTATTTGCGAAAAGGTAAAGGAGAGCAACGCGTGGCCAAAATTATCGATGCCCCAAATTTACCAGAGAGTGATGCCATTTTCTCGATTACTGAGGATGGGATTATTGATTAAAACTCAACATTTACATTTACATTAATTCCTTCTCTCACTGCCTGAGTTACAGTACAATATTGTTCAAACATTTTCCTACATTGTTCTGCTCTCTTCCGAGTATCAGGATCGTTTATTTTTGTCTTGATATTTACATCAATTTTAAGAACCCTTAGAAATCCTTTTTCATTTCTTCCAATATGTATTTTTGCATCAGCTGTTAAATCTTTCAATGTAAGTTCTTTTTTTTTCAAACAAAAAATAAAACTTGCACTTAAACAACCAAGAAGAGCTAAACCCAAGAGTCTTGAAGGATTAGGTCCAAACATATCAACTTCAGTATCATGAGTTTCATCAATGTAACAATCTTTCACTTTCATATCTCCAAGATCGCATTTAAAAATCATTTCTTCATATAAGGAGAGTCCAACTTTAGCTATTAATTCTTCAGAAATTTTTCACACCTTTGAATTTGAAATAAAAATCTCAATAATAAGTGCAATATTGATGTTGTTCTTAAAAATATCTGATTTAAAATATAAACTCATTTCATTTTATCGTGCTTCTAATTTTTTTAGATGAAAATGCCGTGCTAAATGAAAATACAGTCCCATAAAATAAAATATGGTGATAAAAATATATTCTAATGCAAAAATAATGATGGTAACCATCATGATCACGAAAAGGATTATTTCAATCGCTATACTAGCCTTATTAGTGTAATATTTTTCATCAAAAAATGATTCATCATGCTTGTAGTTAGCGAGATATTTGGGTAAATTTTCTAACTCCTCCTCTGAAATTAATGTTTTGATACCAACAGGTTTTTTATGTAAAAAAAATAGATTTGTTCCCCAATCAAATGTATCTACTAGAATGTGAATGAAATATAGAATTCCACTAAAAATTAAAGCAAGCCAATTAAAAATAAATCCCAATAATATTATAATAAGGCTTGGAATTAACGAGTGAGTTATCAACATTCTATGATTATGATCTTTTGCGTACTTTGAGAAAAACACATCAAAATCACATATAAAGGAAAATACCACTATTAAAATAAAATCAAAGAATGAAAATGAATAGAAATAATTCAATACCGACGCAATAGATACTCCAACAGCAAAATGACTATTGATATGGATAAATCCTCACCCACATTCAGCAATATAATTTTTTTGACATAATCTTTTAAATACTATTTTCATTGATTTAGATCCATTTGTACCTTTCTTCTCTACTAAAAAGGATGCTGCTGAAGAAGCATACAACGCTGCGCTTTCAATTGCTTTCCAAGAAAAATCTGAATTATAAAATTCATAAAGAAAGATTGCGAGATATACATCTCCCGCACCAGTTTCATCTACAACCGTATCTGGTGTAAAAGCAGGAATTTTTAGTATTTTTTCTCCTTGTCTCGTAATCATTGACCCTGCTTCTCCTAATGTCATTATGTAAATCCCTTCATTATCAAATCCATTAAAAAATTCCATGACTTCGAATAGATCCTCTTTTCCAGAGATTAATTTCATTTCGTTTTCTGAACCCTTAAGGATTAACTTATCCCCTATTAAAGTAATTAATTGTTTAACATTTTCTAATAGCTTCTCATCGAATAAATAAGAGACAATCCCATTTTCAGGATCAATCTTACGTATAAAACCCTGTAAGTCTATTCCCATATAAGCTTCTGGAAACATCTTTAGAATATCTTTTACATATTCAATTGTTATCTCATTACATAATGGTACTAATACTATAATTTCAGGGGGATTTTCTTTTATTTTAATAGGGATATCATTTATATCGAGATTTGGACTTTTTGATTTAAGGATGAGAGATCTTGAATGATTTACGTAATTTAGGATGAAATTCGTGTTTAATGTATCAAACCATTTGATTGATATGTTAATTTTTTTTTTTTTTAAAGGGTTCAATAATCGAGGATCAAAGTTCTGTTTTCCAACATTAGAAATAATTCCCACATTAGCTTTTTCCGTGTATTTACTTAAAGCTAATGATCCAAATGAGACACTTCCTCCCAAGCTTGGTTTTCTTTTTTCCTTAAATCTAATGATAGTGTCAATTGCGAAATGTCCAATGAATAAAACAGAGATCCGAGCTTTCTCCTTCATTGTTCTTCAAGTATCATTTATATTTTAATTTTAGTTTTATTATTTAACCCAAATTCTTCTATAGAACATCAAATATATCCGTGAAGTTCTCTTTTAAGATCATTCCATATTCCATCAATGAAAAATTGGCATCAATTTGATATGACATTTTTTCTTTGGATAATGTCTTATTCCTCAAAAATTTGACCTTTAAAAGAAAAGTGCATGTATTAAAAAATCGTCATGTTGAAGTTAACATTCTATTTAAATTTTGAATTTTTTGATCTTTTTCCTTTAAAGAAAGCTTTAATTTATTAATACTCTTTTGTAATTCCTCTACTAAGTCTGACATTGGACCTGTTGGCCTGGTAGCTTGTATTCCTTGAGATAATTTCATATCCGCAATTAAAGTTTCCTTCTCTTGAATTTTACCTTGAAGTTCTTTTATCTTTCTCTCTGCTTCAGCGTTTGCTAATTCTTGAAGAGATTCTTTTGATTGGACTTTTAATGATTTTTGTAATTCCAGTACATCATGTTTTAAATTTTCGTTTTCAGACTTTAATACTTTAATATCAGCGATATCTAATCCAATACCTTGATTTTCCATTAGACCTTTTAATTGAGATTTTTCTTGAGTAAGCTTTTCAATTATTTTTTTATATTTGTTTAAATCTGCTTGTAAGTCTTGACATAAAGATTCCAATGGTAATGAATGTCCTTCGGGAGGTAACGGTTTGATTATTGTTTCTTCTGGAGGATTTACAGGTGCTACATGATCAATTGGCATGGTTTTAATTTTTTCTGCTATTTGAGCGTTTAATTCTTCGTTTTTGGTTGTTAACTCAGTAATTTGTTTTTCTAATGTAAGTATGTGCAAATTCCTCTGATTTATTGTTAAGTGTAGTTCATTGGCTAAATCATTAGTAGGAGGAGGGGAGATTACTGTTACTCCAATAGATTCTAATCTTTTTATTTCGTCATCCTTTTCAAGCAATAATTTAACCATGCTTTTAACTTTTTTACCAAGTTCTAAATTTTCGTTTTCTAAATTACTCACGCGTAGTGTTAAATCCATTATTGCTTCTTCTTTCTCAACTTTCAATCTTTCTTTTTCAGTAGAAAAAAAATTTATGATATCTTCCGTTTTAGTGATTAAAGCAATGTTTTCGGAGATTTTGTTCCTTAAATCTTGGTTTTCTTTCCTCAAAATTTCCATCTGGTTTAAGGTATCACCAATAATTGAAGGATTATTATTTTGCTGTTCATTTTTATTTTTCCATAAACTCATAAAATCTTCAATCTTCTCATTATCATCTTCTGGCATCGTTTTTATCGTTTTTAATTTTAATTTTGATATATTATATTCAGGAATAAATAATTCCCGAAAAATACCCTACACAATACCCAAATTTATCAGTGATCTCAGCACTTGTGTAGTGTTTCAACAATTTACCTTCCTTAGCACCTAACTTATTACTTATTTGAAGTAAGGTTGAAATCGTGTGCTTTCCGCATACGGAAGCCCTTAGTCCAAGATTTATTATGTTTTCGGGCTTTAAGTTTACAAAATCGTTTATAACTTTTTCATCATTTTCTTTGAATTTCTTTAAATCTTCTTTGTTATAAACGTCCTCATGATACAAATCGGAGGATGCTACAACGATAATGTCTTTATTTGAAGATTTAATTACTTGAGAAATATTATCAGAAATTGAATCAATCGTCTTATAATCATGTGAAGATATTTTAACAGGTATAATTCTTACATCGTTTTTCCCTGCAAAAAATTTAATGAAGGGCATTTGTAGCTCTAAGCTGTTTTCATCTCTTCCAATGAAGGCAGAGTTATCAGCCACTAATACACTACTATTTTTCAATATTTTTTCAGCTAATTCATTATCTATAATTAAGTTTCCTAAAGGAGTTTCCCATTCTCCTTCCTCTAATAACGAGTCTTTTACAAGTTGATGATGATCAAATCCTATGACGATAATAGTATCGGGAATTTTTTCTTTGAAGATATTTAAATAAGTGTGAATAGCACAAGGTCCTGAATAATCCATCCCAGCATGAGGCGATACGCCTCCAATGATAGATCTATCAGACATTTCTGAGGAGACAAATTCCTCACCAGGACCAAATTTGTCATCTTTCAGAAAATTATTCATTTTTTTTAGACATGCTTCTCCAGTATAAGGGTACCACCTACCAGCTAAAGCCATGCGTCTAATATTCATGAATATCTCATTAAAACATTTAGTATTTTAATATGACTTTGTCATTAATATAATTTTAAGTTAACTCATCTTTTATAATAATTCCCGATAAATATCCAGCATTATGCTTACAGAGTCGACTACTCTCACCTTTTTTTTAACAAGTAAAATATTGCATTATTTTACAGAAATCTATAATATAAATCTTACAGAACATCATTATTGTTGTTGTAATCAACTTATTCCGAATTGAAAGAATTATTAAGTTATGGTTAATAGTTCTATCTTGATGAGTGAGGAAAAGATCACCCCAATTTCCTTGGATGATATTAAGGAAGGAGATATACCCGATAAAATACCCACCAAATTCATTAATTCAAGAGTAATCGTGTTTAATCCATTATTCGCATCCTATTTATATGTTAAATATAATTTCTATGGAGCACCTTTAGGAATAAGTAAACCACGTTTGGAATATTTCTCCAAACCAAGTGAATTATCTCTTATAGAAGCATATTACTTGCTAAAGAAGGAAAAGATTACTATATTTGAGCCCAAAAAAGATAAGAACTTAAATTTGGAAGAATTTTTCGAAATTGGAAAACAAATTCACCACAAATTCGAAGAAAAACTCATAATATATGAGGATCTTAGAGAAAAGGGTTATATCCCTCGTCCAGGACTTAAATTTGGAGCTGACTTTGTTGTGTACAAGAAAGGGCCTGGATTAGAACATTCTCCATTTATAGTTCATGTTCTCCCTCACGATTCTAAGATTACAGCAATAGATATGGTAAGAGCTGGACGATTGGCCACATCTGTGAGAAAAAAGTTTGTTATAGCTAATCCTTTAACAATCAGTTATTACTTCTTTGAATGGTTTAAACCATAGTTAGCAAAAATAATTGGGTTAAATTATTTAGTTTAAATCGGTTTCCCACAATTTGGGCATTTTTTCATGAAGCTTGTTAGCATAAATCCACATTTAGGACACTTACGAATGAGGGGTTTTTTATATGTGAAGTCTAACTTTACTCTACCCTCGAGATTAGGTGCGTCTGGTATGGGAGTACTTTTGATTTTAAACGTATCCTTATTCCTCTTATATTCTTTTGGTTGATTTCTTCGTTTGCGACCAAATAGACTTTGGTTCTTTCTTCTTCCATAATTTATTATAGGGCCTAAGCCAACTAGAAATATAAATACCACAATAAAGAATGAGATTAGGGGTATGGCTCCAAAGTCAATTAAAATAAAATAGAGTACAACCAAAGCTGATATAAATACAATAAAAAGAATAATTTTGGTGATAGTTCTTTTTTTAGAAGAATTCTCATCCCTTTCGTTTGATTCAATCATAGTCATATGACTACTAATGGTGATTATTTTGTTTAAAAGAATTTATCATTGATGATTTGTAATGCTTCTTCAAGATCTTCTTTAGTCTTTTTAGTATCAATCTCCTTTTCAATTTCTTCTGAAATTAAGTCTTTATCATAATCAACCCAAAATTGAATAATTGAATAAGACTCATCTAAATAAAAAGGAAAGAATTCAGTACCACTACCTTGATAGAACTTGAAGAAAAATTCATAGAAGTGTAACCTCAATGCATTAATAAACACAAGTATCCCTTCTAACAAAATCACGAAAGCATTCCCCAAGATTATACCAACTAATCTTAACCCTTCAAGCAGAATAATACCAGTAATGGTTAAAGGATCCATACCAGTGGTAATTGCACCTGGAATTGGGAGTAAATTTAATAATGATCCAACTGCGATCATTAATGCAATATGAGCTAGCGATAAGGCAAGCAATCTAATATATGAAGCGATATTACTCAAAATAGAAAGCGCTGTTTCAAACGTTTCAATTGTTCCTTCCCCTAATAAAGAACCAAATGATTCTTTCTTTAAGTATGAGATGCCTAATAATCCTCCTATTGGTTTTAAAACTATGAGTAAAATACCAGGGACAAGTACTAATAAAATGGGATAGGGATAAGAAAGCCAATCGTTAAGATTGATTCCATAAGTGAAGATTAAAATAGTTCCCCCTGTTAATAAGCACATTTTCATAAATGAATCTGTCAATGACATGTATTTTTTCGATTGTTTCCAATAATTCATGAATTGAATAATCCATCCTAGATTAACGTGAATAACCCCTACGAACAACGTAAATTTGAATACGGACATGATATTATCCAAGGGATTATGTAATGTGATGGTTCCTAATAATGGGATGGGGATTTTTATTACTTGCAACTCGTAACCTAAGATTTCATTAGAGCCAAAGAATTCTCCATATAAAAATCCACATAATAGAGCTCCAATGCCGCAATAGAATATAACCCAACTAATATTACGCATCCCTTCCTTTTTACGGAACCATATTCCTCCAAAAACACCAGCAATCATCAAACTCATTCCATGTCCAATATCACCAAACATTAGCCCAAATAAGAGAGGAAATGTTAATGCAAGAAATGGTGTTGGATCAATTTCAGAATAAGAAGGTACACCATACATCTTTGTTAATGCTTCAAACGGTCTTATAAAGAATGGGTTTTTCATGATTGTTGGCGCAGCTTCCCTGGAATCGGGCTGTTTTGGTTCACTTGAATGAGATTTTTTAGTCTTATCCCCTACTTTCGATTTCATATCAAGTTGTTTGAGTTGTTCAAGTGGAACTTGTTCATCTTCTTTTTCATTAGTGGGATGATATTTGGGTACATCAGTAATTTCAATGTGGATCTTTTCTTTTAAATTTTCTACTAGAGTTTGCTTAACTTTTTTAACATTTTTTGTAGGTATATAAAATTTGATGCGCGATCTATCGGCAGACACTTCCTCGAATTGATGCTCTGCCCAATTATATTCTTCAATGTTTTGTACTACTTCATTGATCGCAGAATATTTAGCTAAATTTTGGTCTCGAATTTTTTTTTTCTCTTTCTTATACTTGATAATAGTGTTGTTAACAATATTGATTTCGTTAATAATACGAGTAAAATTAATGCCCTCAAAAGTCAAATACTTCTTCAATATTGGTACTTCTTCGGCATGTATAATATTTATTCTTTCCTTTAGTTCATCATCTTGATCTTTTAGATAAAAAATGAAAAATACTCTTCTGTCTTCTAACTGATAAATATTTGGAGAATTCTCATCAGTTTGGTGTACATTAGGAAATGCAGAAAATTGGAAAATAGATTCAATGTTCTCTAGGTTTTTTGAGAATGTAGTAAACACTTTAAAGTTAAATTGCTCTAGATTCGATAAACTTTCACGATTTAATTGGTATTGTTCAAGAAAAACGTAGCTGGATTCGATGATCTTTAGGTTTTCCAACTCAATCTGAGCCTTTGATAAATATCTCTCCAATTCGTTAATTCTATTGAGGTAAAAATTAATTTCATCGTATATTTGATTTATTAAATCGTTTAAATCACGCGCTACGAATTTTAACCTTTGGTCTTTTTTAATTTTTAATTCTTGAAAATCAGAATCGTTAATATTTAACTTTTTTAATAAGTTGTCCAAGTTTTGCCTTAGAGACTTAATAATGTTCATTAAAGGATCTTTTTCTTTCATTTTATTCTTCATTTGTGATCCTTCTTTAGTCTTAATGTGTACATTATTCACGAGGGAAAGTTGATTTAGTAGTCGATCTTTATAATTAGAATTGATGACTACATTGAACAGAGACATTTCAGTTTTGCGAGTCATATTATCATCCAACCATTTTGATTTTATTTTTTTTTATCAAATCTTTTGTTTTTTTTAATCTTACAAAGTTTTCTCGGTCGATTTCTTCTATCATCTCCCGAATTAATTTAATATCTAATTTCAAGGAAGGTATGATATTATTTTTTAATCCATTTATCCTTCGATTTATTTTTTTGAAGTTTAATGCATAATTTATGATTATATCTTCTTGTTCTGCAAATTTTATTAAAGCATCAAAAAATTCACGCCCTTTAAGAATTAAATTATCAAGAAAATGGCTTGAATTCTCAAAATTATAAGCGGGAAGCTTATTAATGGTGTCTAAATTAAAATCGATTTCTGATATTGTCATACCAAGCTTTTTCACTTGTCGAATATTAACCACAGGTTTATATTGAATACGGCTCATTTCGCTAATTAACACCAAATCTCGTTTTCCCATTTCTTTGTAAGATTGGTGTAATTTAATCAATGATTCGCGATATAGGTGAAAAAATGTATCTTGACTTTTCTTATAATCACTCCAATGATGTTTTATCTGATCCATCAATTGTTCTCTTTTCAATTCTAAAAATTTTTCTCCTTTAATCGCAAATCTTAATCTCTTTTGTAAATTCATCAAATTCGTTTTTGTGGGTTTGATCGCTCTAAAACTCATACAATCACCTATTCAATATAGTATTTATCCATATATTTTTGATGGATTCGGAAAAGTTGGTTTTGGGGTAATATTCTAAGAACGTCCCAAGCAATAGTGAGAGTTTTCAAGAAATCTCGATTTTCATCTATTTTTTGGTTTAAAAATTCCTGTTCAAAAGCATCTCCAAATTTCAAAATATTCTTTTGATCGAAATTCAAACCATCTTCCCCTACAATTGAAAGAAGATCTCTTGTTTCAAGAGCACTTGAATAAGATGAAAGTAATTGAGAATTTACATCAGCATGATCTTCTCTAGTGGTATCTTCCCCTATAGCATCTTTCATTAGACGTGAAATTGAAGATAATACTTCAAATGGGGGATAGATGCCCATTTTATGCAACCTCCTGCTTAAAACAAGTTGTCCTTCAGTTATATAACCAGCTGTGTCCGGAATTGGATGTGAAATATCATCATTTGGCATCGTTAAAATCGGTATTTGAGTGATCGACCCTTTTTTTCCTTTTAATTTACCAGTACGCTCAAATAGAGATGCAAAATCTGAATAAAGATATCCAGGATATCCTTTTCTACTTGGAATTTCTTCTTTAGCAGAGCTTAATTCTCTTAATGCTTCAGCATAATTAGTCATATCAATTAAAATTACCAATACGTGCATTTCTTTTTCAAAAGCGAAGTATTCTGCTGTTGTTAACGCTACGCGGGGTATTATCAATCTTTCCATAATGGGATCAGAAGCGAAATTTATGAAAGAAATGATGTTCTGAATATTTCCACTTTTTTGGAAACTATTAATAAAACTTATAGCTTCATCCTCAATAATTCCAATTCCACAGAAAATTATTAAAAAAGGTTCACCTGTTAATACTCGAGCTTGAGAAACGATTTGTGTAGCTAATTTATTATGAGGAAGTCCTTGTCCACTAAAAATAGGGAGTTTTTGACCACGAATGAGAGTAAATAACCCATCAATAACAGAAACTCCCGTTTGAATGACATCTGAAGGATATTCTCTTGCAAAGGGATTAATTGGGGATCCATAAATATATTTTTCAACATTAGATACTAAATCTAAATCTAAAGTATTTCTTGTTTCAATATCAATTGGAACCCCTAAAGAATTGAACGTATGACCAAACATATCAGTATCAGAAATTTTGATTTTAAATGTGTCTTCAGTAAATAAAATTTGAGCATTTTCAGAAGATATCCCCTGAGTGCTTTCAAACACTTCGATAATAATACTCTCTTCATTCATTCTGATTACTTGTCCAATTTTTTCATCGGCTTCAATTGTGTGTATTTTTACAATTTCTCCGTACTGTACATTGTGATTGTTTTTCAAGAACAAAAGAGGGCCGACAATTTGTTGAATTTTTTTATATATGATACTCAAACTTTTTTTCGAACTCCAGATATTAATTTTAAAGATTCAATTTCTCTTATTAGTTGATTCTTGATGCTAAGTATTTTTAAAAATTCTTGATTCGGGATGGATATATTGAGTCTCATAATTTCATTAATAACGGCTAATGATTTTATATCCTCAATAATGAATCCTTGTTGTATTAATTCCTTACTTTCCTTATGTAATAATAATATTAATTTAATTTGAGAAAGAAGCTTTTCAACAGTGGTAAATGCATCAATAGGATCAAATGCATTTTGAATTAAAAAACTCTCTCGAATAATTTTACCAATAAAAATATCCAGTTTTTCCATTTCAGGAAGGTTTTCCTCCCCAATTAATTGAATGATGTTAAGTAATTCGTTTTCTTTGGATAATATATCATTTACTTCTCTTCTACATTGATACCAATTATAATCAATCTCTTGCCAATCAATATCTCTTTCAAACCACCAATCAGAAAGATATTCAGGATAATTTGAATAAGAATCAAACCAATTAATGGCAGGATAATGCTTTGAATATGCTAAACTTGCATCTAATGCCCAAAAAGCCTGAACAAAACGTTTAGTTGTCGACGTTACAGGCTCTGAAAAATCACCTGAAGGAGGGCTTACAGATCCTATTATTGAAATTGACCCTATCTTTTCTTCCCCTACTCCAGTTAAACCAATGGTTTTTACACTTCCTGCACGTTCATAAAATTTTGATAACTTTGAAGGAAGATATGCGGGATACCCCTCTTCTGCGGGCATTTCTTCTAATAATCCAGAGATTTCTCTCAAAGATTCAGCCCATCGTGAAGTGCTATCTGCCAACACTGCCACATCATACCCCATATCTCTATAATATTCAGCGATCGTTACGCCTGAGAAAATGCTTGCTTCTCTAGCTGATACAGGCATATTAGATGTATTAGCAATTAAAACAATTCGTTCTAATAAGGGTCTACCGCTTTGAGGATCAATAAGGTTCCCAAATTCTTTTAAAACATCAGCTATTTCGTTACCTCTCTCACCACAACCGATAAATATGATGATATCAGCATTACACCATTTGGCTATGGACTGTTGAATTACCGTTTTTCCAGTGCCAAATCCACCCGGTACAGCAACAGTTCCTCCTTTTGCGATTGGAAAGAGAAGATCTATAACTCTTAAACCTGTCAATAATGGCTTTTGGGATTTTATTCTTGCTCTAAATGGTCGGCTTTTTGTCACTGGCCATTTTTGAAGCATTGTCATTCTTTCCTCTTTATCTTTAGTTTTTAAGAGATAGATCTCATCAGTAATTGTATATTCCCCTTCTTTAACAATACTCACAACTTCTCCTGAAATCTGGTGAGGTACCATTATCTTGTGGGAGATTAAAGGGGTTTCTTCAACTTCACCTATCACGTCTCCAGGAAAAACTTTATCACCTACCTTTTTTTGTGGCTTAAAATGCCATTTCTTTGTTCTAGATAATGAAGGAACTTCAATACCACGTTGTAAGAAACCAGAATGTTTAATTCCTTCATAAATCTCTTTTAATGGTCTCTGAATACCATCAAAAATATTTGATAATAATCCTGGAGCTAATTCCATTGATAAAGCTTCTTGTAAGCTTACCACACTCTCATTTAAGTGCAAATTATTCGTGTTTTCATAACATTGGGCCACTACATGATTAGAATATATTTGAATTACTTCACCAAGGATATTATGATAAGAGATTTTGATCAGTTCATGTAGTTTAACACTCTTTTCTAATCCTTTTATCTCTATTAGAGTTCCATTAATAGCAGAAATAAATCCCGTTTGAATTTTCTCATCCAATTCTGTCATATTCTTTCAAATGCTCCTGAATGCTTTTTTTTTTATTAATTATGAATTTTTCAAGTTTTTGAGTCAATTCAGTGATGCTCTTTTCAGAAAATTTCTCAGAAAACGCACTCTCAATTAATATGGATTGTTTTAAAATATAATTTTCAATCGTAACATCATAAGAAATATTTTCACTTTCTATATATGCTTTAAACCCTCCTATGAAAGAATCGTCGGCAATCTGTAAAGTAATTTGAGTTTTGAACAGGTCTTGTATTTTTCGAGAATTCTCAGAAAAAAACTTGTAATCTCTCTTATTTAAAGCTATGGAGATTTCACGGGTATGTTTAATCGTATGAGCAAATTTTTTTAAGTCATTTATTAAATACCCAATATACATCTCATACTTGTTATTGATATTTGATTCTATTCGTTTTAGCAAAACTAAACGTAATTCAATTAAGAGATTATTTTTTAATTCGAGAATGTCCTGTTTGATTTTCAATAAAGTGGATGCTAATGCATTATTTAACAATTGATTATTGGTTTCAATAAAATGAGTTTTTGTCCTTAGAGCGTTTTCATTGCTCCTTTTTTTGAGATTTTTTTTAATTTGAGATTTCTGAAAAAGTGTAGTTTGATTCATTTCCTTTATTTCTATTTCAGCTTTTTTAATTAAATTTAATCCTAAACTACCGAATTGTTCCTTTAACTCCTTGTGCTCAGAAATACTCAATCACCCCTGTCTCGTAATTTTATGTATGGTTTTAAATAATCCTTTAAATAATACATCCCTATCGGCATCCTCTCTAAAAAGATCTGGTAAATACAAAATAAATGGAGAATGTTTGCTGGTTTTAAAATCAATCAAATAACGTGAATTTTCTTCCGACAAGTCAAGAGCAATAATTAACATGCCAATTGAAGTATTAAGGGTAAGAGAGTCAAATATTTTCATAAATTCTCTATCGTCTTCCATAGAAATACCTTCAATACCAAATAACCCTAAAAAGATTACAATTTCCTCATTTCCTATTACAAATATTTTTTGCTCAACCATTTAGATCAAGACCTAATTGTTGAATTACTTTTTCAATAATGTGTGGTTTAGCTACTTCATAATTTTTTACTATAGTATCTGTACTTGTGGAGATTTTATCTTTAAATAAAGATATTTCTTTCTCAATATCGTCAGAAAGAGTTTGTAAGACATCTTTCACAAGATTTTGTCTTTTTTGAAATGAATCACCCAAAATTTTCTCTTGTTCAATTCTAAATGATTGAATTTCGTCCAAATTTTCTTTTTTACTTTTTTCTATTAATTCTATATATATTTTTTCTATATCTTTAGCCCATTTAAAGATTTCCATATTGTTTCTCTAACCTCTCGAACTTATCGTGAATGATTCGTATTATATTTGGCATGATATTGAATTTGATTTCTTTATCTTTTTTAATCATAAGTTCTAAAATTCGAAAAATTGTTGAATTTTCAATATCATCGATTTTTAGTTTATTTCTTTTAAAAAAATAATTTTGATAGATTGCTCCAAGAGACCAAATCAGGTGTCTTTTGTTAATTATTATGGGGATTTGTAATGCTTGTAATTTCGTTGATTTTTTTAAAAAATTTTCAATTTGCAGAAAAAAATCCTCAATACTATTAAGGTTTAATAATATGTTCATTTTTTCTTCATCTAAAAAGAAATAGGCTTTAACCAAGAATTGTTTTAGCAGGTCTTTATCGATATTATTTATGATTCCTCTTGAAATCATTCGTAAATTATAGATTTCGATTAATTGGTGAATGTATGAGCTGACCATCTTTCTTTCTTTTTTATCATAGAATTTTTCTTGCTCAAGCAGGTTAGTATAATAAACTTGGTCTAAAAACGCCTCCATTACAAATATCTCACTATTATTATTAAAATAAAGAATACCTTCTCGAATTGCTTTATTATATCGAGTATTAGACATAAATAATTGTATTTCATCCAATGAGGTTCTTTCAAGTAAATTGCTCATAAATTCCTTATGTTCGAGGTATTCTTCAACGCTGAAATTAATACGTTTTGTTATGTCTTTAATATTTAATCCTGTAATCACGCCCATAATCACTTGTTTAATGTTAGCAATTTCAAATTTCAAGAGATAATCAGACAAGAATCGTCTCATGCTTTCTGGAGAATAAAACAAGATCTTTCCTATAAGTTTTATTAGAGTATGAAATAATGACTGTTCAATTTCAATTATAGTATATTTTTTAATATTAATTCCGGGATAATATGGTCGAATGAATTCTATAAATCCTTGAATATCTGAAAATGTTTTCAATTTAGCAAGTGAAACATCGTCAATGATTAATTGATTTAAAAAACCAATCTTTACGTACGTATAGGCGTAAGAGGGTATTATTACACTCATAAAAAAATCACCAAAATTCCTTAATTCCTTAATTCCTTATAATAAAAATTAAATTTACGCAGGACTGGGTATTTTAGTCCACATGAGGATTGCGACTATCAAACCGTAGACTGCTAAAGCTTCAGCTAACGCAACTACTAAAAATGCCTTAAAGAATGATTCTTCTCTTTCCGAAAGTGAAGAGATAGCAGCAGTTCCAACAGTTTTTATCGCCCAAGCACTTCCTAATACAGAAGCGGACACGGAGATAGCTGCAGAAATTGATAAAACTACAGTTGTCATCGAATCGTAATAATCAAAATTCGTTGTCTGTGCTGACACAAAACTAACTAAACCATCGACTGAAAAAAACACTGTAAATATCAATACGATTTGCAATAATCCTATTAGCGCATAAAATCTTTTCTTGCCATTCATTAAATTATCACTTATCACTTATATTAATTATAAAAATGATAAAGGATGAATTGCGTAAAAATTTTACTAAAAATAGTTTGATACTTGGATTCAGCAAGATTTTTTAGGAAAAATTAATTACACGAATGAGATCCGCTATATCATGTATTCGGTCTGCTAGTTGTTCCAATAATACTATGCTATCTCTCAACCTTAACAAGGATCTAATATTAATTTCTTCATTTGAATACAAATATTCTAAGAATTGTCTATAGATTGAATCAATT